>NZ_JBFTQB010000986.1:0-2265 GCF_056398785.1 Paenibacillus sp. 01T422
GCACTTACGGTAACCAAAGAAATGATTATCTTGAAATAATAAAAAGCTTAATAGCGTTTAAAGAGCTTAATCGGGGTGACTTAAATGTGTAGTAATTTAGAAATGCTTCCGCCAGTATTGGATGTTACCCATTTACAAAGTGTATTGGGAATAGGGAGAAGGCAAGCTTATGAATTAGCAAACTCTGGACAGTTTCATGTTGTAAGAGCAGGTAAGAGAATTAAGATTGCTAAAGAGGTGTTTGTTAAATGGCTTTTGGGAAGCTTGACTTAATGGGAGGTACGTATGGCAGGTTCAATTAAAAAGGAAGGGAACAGTTGGTATTTTGTAATCGAACTTGGAAAAGATCAATTAACTGGGAAACGAATTCAAAAGAAAAAGAGAGGGTTTAAAACAAAGAAAGAAGCACAGAACGCTTTTGCAGAAGCATTGAATGAGATTAATAAAGGTACTTATGTTCAACCCTCAAAAATCCTATATAAAGATTTTCTCAGTGATTGGTTTGTTGATAAAAAAGCAAAGATTATGCCTTCCACATATAGCACTTATAAATGGTTAATTGAGAAATATATTATTAGTTATCTTGGAAATGTTGAGTTATCTAAATTGACTCCGATGATCATACAAAAATTTTATAATGAGCTCTCGAATGATGGTAACATTGTACCAGAAAATATACAAAAGATTCATTCGTTGATTAATAATTCTTTGAAGAGAGCTGAACGTTGGGGGATATTGAGCAGAAATGTAGCAGCCCTTGTAGACCCACCAAAATCAGTTAAGAAGGAGGTTGAAGTGTGGACAGTTGAAGAAGTGAAAAAGTTCCTTGGAATAGCCGTTCATGATAGATTGTATATCGCCTTTCTTCTCGCAGTTACAACAGGTATGAGACAAGGAGAAATATTAGGACTTAGATGGAAAGACTTTAACTTGGAAGATTGTTCAATTRGCGTTATTCAAACATTAAGTCATGATGGGAAAACACTTAAAGCCGGAGCTAAAACAAAGGCAGGCACAAGGAAGATCCATTTGCCTTCCGAGACGCTTCAGTATCTTGAAAAGTATAAAAGGATTACCGAGATTGAGAAGAGGCAGAACAGTCCTTTATATGCTGACAATGACCTTATAGTATGTACCTCAATAGGTACACCTGTCATACCTAGAAATTTAATGCGTACCTTTTATCGTCTTATAAAAAGTGCTGATCTTAAGAAAATTCGTTTTCATGATATTAGGCATACCCATGCAACACTTTTACTTATGCAAGGGGTTAACCCTAAAATTGTTGCAGAAAGATTAGGTCATGTGGATGTAAGAATTACACTGGATACATACAGTCATTTACTCCCTAGTTTGCAGTTAGAATCAGCGACAAAATTTGGTGAATTACTTTTTAGTACTTAAAAGGAAAACCGCAGCATATATATGCCGCGGTTTTTTGTGTATTTATGCTTGTATTATATTACGACACTTTGGAAAGCTAGAACATCCATAAAACGTTCCTTTGGCACCTTTTCTCAGAACCATGTGATTACCACAACGAGTGCAACTTTTTTCTTGAGTAGGATTTTCTGTAATAACTTGTTTTGCAGAAGGGACGCTACCAGGATTCATTTTTAGGATCATGTCTACAAGGTCATTACGACTTAGCAGTTTTACATTATTTGAAGCAGCTAATAGTTTTGCTTGTTCTGTGAATTTACTGTTGGTAATCACCCAAGCTTCAGTTGCATGATAATGTGCTTTCGAAGCCACAGCCTCCTGAACTGCTTTTAGCCCAACATTACTTGAATACCTTTTTGCTTGAACCGCAATACGTGTGCTTTCTTTTTCTATTATCAAATCAGCTCCGAAATCACCACTTGCTTGAGTGACTTGAACTTTATAGCCGTGTGCTTGAAACAAATGCCCTAAGTATTTCTCAAATTGAATTCCATCCATTTTGTCTATGTCTGCAATTCCTGATTTTTTAAGTCGTTCAGTTTCTACAGATTTTCTGTATAAAGTTATTGAAATAATAACTCCCAGACAAATGAAAAAGACAATTGCTGAAGCAGTTAAACTTCTTGTAAAATAGAATGTCCCGAAGAAAGCGACTACGAATATGAATTGAAGTAAAGCGTACATTAGATCTTGTTTCTTTTTTCGTCTAGCCAAAATATTTCCCCCTAGATGTCGTTATAAAATAAGCCAAGCTAGGAAGAATGTACCATATTATTTGGGAATAATCTACAATTTGTGACTTCGATAAAGTAGTCGGTGACC
>NZ_JBFTQB010000987.1:0-2264 GCF_056398785.1 Paenibacillus sp. 01T422
TGATGGGACTTCGCCTGTTGTAACGGCCGATCCGGTTGGAGCAACGTATCCAGCTGCCCAAAACGTGACCTTAACGATTACGGATAACGATCCGGATGCCAAAATCTACTATACCGTGGATGGCTCTACACCTTCGAAAGCATCTGCTTTATACACATCGCCGATACGGATTGAGAAGGATACAACTTTGAGATTTATCGGCATCGATACTTCAGGGAATACAAGCGATGTTAAAACTGAAAGCTATACGATAAAGCCTGTACCTGAGGTTGTAGTCGATGTCTTAAACGATAGGTTCTCCTCGGCCCAAATCACAGTGAAAAAGGGTACGAAAGTTACTTGGGTGCTGAAGAGTTCGATGATGCATACCGTTACCGCTTACGACATGTCATTTAATGGTACCATAGAACCGAATGGTGAAACGAGATTCAGTTATACTTTTACAGACGTCGGCACGTTTGGTTATTTTTGCATGGTACATCCATTTATGACGGGTTCTGTAGTCGTCGAACAATAACAGGGAAAGGAGGGGACGACGAGTGAAAAAGTGGAGAAATTTATGTTTTCTGCTAGTATGTTCCGTCTTGGTCGGGCTAACCAATGAGGCTTATGCCAGCGGAAAAGCGGTTTCGTTTGTAGATGTTAAATTGGAGGCCGCCGTGAGGGACAAATTGCATAAGTCTACAGGGGATATCACGGATGATGATATGGAAGGATTGACGGAACTCGATGCGTCAAACAGAGGAATTAAGGATATAGGCGGGATTGAATATGCCATTCATCTGAAGTCACTTAATTTATCGGGCAATGAAATCAAGGATGCGGCTAAAATTGGCTCACTAACGAACGTGGAGACATTAATACTGAATAACAACCAAATCGCAAATATGGATGCATTCAGCAAGCTGGTTGACTTAAAGTCACTTTGGTTGATGAATAATCACATTACCGGGTTGAGCGGCGTCAGCGCTTTAATCCATCTTGAACATCTGTATTTGGCTAATAATCAAATTGACAGTTTGGCTGGATTAGAAGCTATGCTCCAAATAAAAGAGCTGAATCTAGCCGGAAATCAAATTCATGCGCTTACGCCATTAACCGCGCTGAACAAGCTGGAATCACTCAATGTTGAAAATAACCAAATTACGGACATTTCCGGCATGGAGTCGTTAGGACAACTGCAATGGCTTTCATTAGCGTACAATCCGGTAACCCAAATTTCACCCATTGGTGAATTAGTTCGACTGCAATATATCAATCAACGAGGCTTTGCCGTCTCATCTGATTCTAATGAGTTGCTCAAGCAATTGAAGAATCGGGGCGTGATTGTGGAGCATGCGTTAGTGATCCCCGCCGGCGCCTATCTGTATGATGTGAACCAAGATGGTGTGTCCGATATGAATGACATTAACGATATGATTAATTATTATCTGAATATTAACGATATGAGAAATCGCCATGCGGAATTGAAAGTCACGGGTAATGAGATCGATGCTGCGCAAATTGACGAAACAGCGTACATCTATGATATCAACCGGGATGGCGTGTTCGATAAGAATGATATCCAAGATTTGATTCATTTTTATTTGAATTTGAATGATGCAAAAAGCAAGCATGCTGAATTTAAACTAATCGTCAAATGAAACTATGGGAGAGGAAGGGAACATTTCACATGAAACAGTTAAGGAAAATCGTGTTGGTGTCGCTTATTTTTCTTCTCTCGTTTTCCAGTCTATCCTTAGCTGCCCCCCATACAATCTCCGATGCTAATGGAAATATCGTCGTGGAGGGCTTGCGGCAAGGGAATGAGGTAAAGCTGTCATTGTCATATCAGAACCTTAGCGCGGATTTTACCGGATTTCAGGCAGAGATTAAGCTTCCGGAGCAATTGGATGAGAAGAGCGGGAAATTTAGTTCGGATAACATGGTCATCCAGTCCAGCGCCGCAGACAATTATGATACCACGACAGACTTGTATAAGCTGGTCGTCTTAAGTCCGGAGCTATCCTCGCAGCCCCAAGGAAGAAACGGGAAAATCGGAGATATCACTTTTCATTATAAAGCAGGTCAAGATAGAGATGAGCTCAGCTTTATGCTTAAGACCATTCGAGTGTACGGCGGATGGGAGCCAATCATCTTCAAGCATAATGAAGTGTTCCAAATGTCCACGTCTGTACCTTCCGAGGAGCTTCAACTCTTTTTTGACAAGGACACTGATCTTGCGGAGCCTGGTGATGTATTCAGTCTAGTCATCAAGGCAGAGG
>NZ_JBFTQB010000988.1:0-2264 GCF_056398785.1 Paenibacillus sp. 01T422
AGCTCAGACAGCTTCAAGCGAAAAGTAAAGAAGAGCTGACATCATTATATAATGAATATAAAAACACAAAAGATACGAGTTTAATTGCAGAGGCTTTGACTAAAATTGCTGAAACCGATGCAAAGTTTAATCAGCTCATGAATGATTTAGACACGAAGCTAACGGACAATGGGTATGATACAGGCATCATCGATACCTACAAGGAACAGTACGATCAAATCAAAGAAGATGCCAAGAATCAAATTGTAAGCAATTAATTATAAAACCGGACGCATCCTGATGGATGCGTCCGGTTTTTATTGCGCCCAATTTCAGCGAACCATTCACCAACTAGGCATTCACACATACAGTGTATTAGGCATATCAACTATACAAGAATGTGAGTGATCCTTTAATGACGAGACCAGAAGAACAAGAATTTCGTCCGCCGGTTGGTGGCGGTTTCCATGGCGGAGGCATCGGACACGGTGGAATCGGTGGCCCTGGGCATGGTGGTATTGGTGGAATAGGTGGACCCGGAGGCATTGGTCATGGCGGTATTGGTGGCATTGGTCATGGCCCTGGATTCGGCCCTGGATTTGGTCACGTTGGCCCCGGTTTCGGAGGTCCTGGATTTCATGGCGGCTTCTTCCCCGGCGGTGGTTTCAACAATGCACTTCCATGGCTAGTAGCTCCTATTGTATACGGTGCGGCTGATCCCTACTATGGATATCCTCCTTACGGTTATCCATATCCTTATCCGCCTAATCCTTACTATCCATATCCACCAGGCTATCCTGGGATCTAACACGATCGTTATAACCGAGGAATTTCTCACTGGAGAATCCTCGGTTTTTCCTTGTTTGTTAAGAATTCAATTCATCCCCCACAAATTTTATCCTCTTAGCACTAAATTAGACTTTCATTAACTTCAACAAAACTGAAAAAGTATTAACGATGTCATATAAAATAACAATTCTCAGGGGTTACTCATGGGTTAGTTAAAAATATTTCTATGAATCCATATTTATGTGTTATATTACATAACATGAAAATCGAAAATTGTTGACAGGATATAGAACTCCTGATAATATCTTATTAGTAACACCGAGGGATTAATTGTTATCGTAATACTTGGTAAAACCGCACAATACATATAAAAATATTTAGTTAATTAGCTTTTTTTATTTAATTAATAACACCAGTGGAGTAATTAAAGGTGGTAAAGAAATGGATATTAGCAAGCACGATCAGGAGTTTATAAAGAAAAAAAATAAGAATATGGTGCTCGACCTCATTAAGAGCAGCCGCCCGATATCCAGGGCGAAGATTGCTAAGCTCACTTCGATGAGTGCCACTTCTGTAGGTCGCATAGTCAACGATCTTTGTCAAATCGGTCTGGTCAAGGAGACGGAGCAATACTCCTCAGGTGTAGGTAGGAAAGCGACAATGCTAGATATTGATGCTGGTTCCGTGCTCACGATCGGTGTCGAAATGGATAAAGGATTAATTAAAATAGGGATCGTCGACTTTGACGGTCACATCATTGCTGAGAAAAGTATGACGAGGCTTTATCACTTAGATGAACCGATTAAGGTGGCGCGTGAGCTTTCCGAGTGCATACAAGAGCTTATTGATCACAATGAGATTGTTATTTCCAAAATTATTGGAATCGGAATTGGTGTTCCGGGAATCATTGATACGGATAATGGAACGATTGTTTTCTCTTCGCAATTAGGATGGGAGAATGTCAATTTCGCTGCTTTGGTAGAGTCGCATCTGAATATTCCGACTGTTATTGATAATGACCTGAAGGTCAAAGCGTTGGGTGAAACCTACTACGGATTCGTCAAAGGATCCAAAAGAGCGGTATTGCTTGGTTTTGGTAGCGGAGTCGGTTCTGCGCTCGTCATTGATGGTACGGTTTATCGGGGAGAATCGAATATAGCGGGTGAGATTGGCCATTCAACCGTAGACCCGAATGGCATGTTGTGCGAATGCGGGAAACGCGGTTGCCTGCAAACTTATATTGCTGATTTCACAATCATTCAGGAAGCCAATAAGGTTAAGCCAATAACAAGTATTAAAGAAATATTTGACAGTGCACATAATAATGAGACGTGGGCTGTACAAATTATTGACCGTGCCTGTACGTATATCGCGATTACCGTCAGCAATGTTGTGTGCATGTATAACCCAGACACAATCATTCTCGGTGGACATTTGATCGAGCAGCATGTAGAAATGCTTGAAACTGTGAAACAGAAAATAAATCAGTTTATATG
>NZ_JBFTQB010000989.1:0-2262 GCF_056398785.1 Paenibacillus sp. 01T422
CTGGAGAATAGAACGAGAAGTTCTGCTGACGAGAGGAGAAGCAAATGGACGATACATTGATTAAGGTCTTGCTTGTCGATGATCACGAAATGGTGAGGATCGGGCTTGCCGCTGTTCTGGGCACGGAGGATGGCATTGAAGTGGTCGGAGAAGCCAGCAATGGGCATGATGGCATTCGGTTGGCTCAAGAATATCGGCCGGATGTCGTGCTGATGGATTTGGTCATGGAAGGCATGGATGGGATCGAAACGACCCGGAAGCTGCTGCAGCTGTACCCGGATTGTAAAGTCATTGTGTTGACTAGCTTCTTGGATGATGAGAAAATGTATCCAGTGATTGAAGCTGGGGCTTTCAGTTATTTGCTCAAAACGTCACGTGCTTCCGAAATTGCACAAGCGATTCGAGCCGCGGCCAAAGGGCAATCTATTCTAGAGTCTCAGGTTGCCTCTAAGATTATGAACCGTTTCAGACAGCCGAAGGCGGCAGCGGAACCGCATGAAGAGCTGACGGATCGGGAAATGGAAGTTCTGCGGCTGATAGCCAAAGGGAAGTCGAACCAGGAGCTGGCGGATGATTTGTTTATCGGTGTGAAAACAGTGAAATTTCACGTTACGAATGTACTCGCCAAGCTTGGTGTGGAAGATCGAACACAAGCTGCAATCTATGCCTTTAAGCACGGCTTGGCTGAGTAGCAACAAGGGACAAGGGAGCGATAAGGATGAATTTTCTCAAGCAATTGTGGAGCTGGTTTGGTTCCATTGCCATTTCTTTTGTTTTAGTCGTATTTCTTGGCGTTTTTGTGTTCCAATCGACCAAAGTAATGGGACATTCTATGGACCCAACGCTGCATGACAGTCAGCGCGTGTATGTATCAAAGCTTTCTCATACGTTCAATTACGAGCCAAATTATGAGGACATTGTCATTATTGATTCCAGAGTAGATTTGAAGCGGACGTTCAAGAACGATCTGCTGGACAGCCCCCTGCTTAGCTTATTTACAAAAGGCGATGACAAACATGTTTGGATCAAACGTGTGATTGGGAAACCTGGCGATCGTTTAGAGATGAAAGACGATAAATTGTATCGAAATGGTCAACTGCTCGAAGAACCGTACTTGAATGAGGCGATGAGAGCAAATGGAAACAAACAGTGGACGGTCCCGGAAGATCACGTATTCGTGATGGGAGATAACCGAAATAACAGTATGGACAGCCGAGTCATTGGTTATGTTCCGATCGATCATGTCTTAGGCAAAAAGCTATTCTAAAAAAAGCGGCCCTCCGGGTGAGCATGCAGGTGCATGGCTCATTCCAAAGGGTCGCTTTTTTTCAAATTACATCTGTGTATCGAGCAGCAGCCCTCTCATCGGAACTGGCAAGTAAGCTTGGAGCTTTGAACGGTATTGCCCGTAAGGCTGTAGGTCAGAACGGGACATTTGGAACAGCGCTTCAGAGGGTACTTGCTGCAGCTGTCCAAGGCTATTCGCCAAGGCAGCAGCGAAGCTGGTGAGGTTGCCGAGGCTTTTGCGAAAGGTGCCAGAAAGGCTGTTGACCTGACCTTGAAGCTCATCTTCCTGGAGTTCGAGGCTGCCATCATCGAGCTTGTTGATGCCGATTTCTTTGAGCGAATACGGCTTAGCGGCTTGTTCTAGCCCGGCAAGTAGCGAGCGATTCATGTACGAAGGCGACTCCCGCAAGGAGGTCTGAAGTTCATTATATGTATCAACAAATTCACGGATAGGCTCTAGGATGGTTTCACGATTGTTGTCGCCCGGTCTTGCTTTGACCAAGGATTGTGCGGACAGTTTGGCATTCTGGGCAGTTTGAACGAATCCAGCTACGTTTTTGGCCGCTGATTTAGCGATCGTTTGATACGGTGAACCCTCATATGGCAAATTAAGCTGCTCACGAATCGTCGTAGATTTACCGCCTGCAATGCCGCGAATACCGCTAACCCGGTAATAATCCTTATGGGTTTGGTAGCTATTTACTGCTGTTATCGGAGGATAGGCATAGATCATTTCAATCACCCCTTTTCACTTAATTCTAGTATAGCATTCGTAGGTATTGGGGTAAATTGGTACTTAGCTGATGAATTTGAGCAAGGAGCTGAGTCATTTCCGCCAGCACCAACATAAGATAGCATTATTGCTTCTTGTGGAGGCGATGCAGCGTGATTCGCAAACGGTTAGCTGCTAATGACGATCGGGCGATTCATCGTTTGGTTGTTGAACAGTTAGTACCCTTTTCCAGACAATATCAC
>NZ_JBFTQB010000990.1:0-2254 GCF_056398785.1 Paenibacillus sp. 01T422
CTTTTGGCATGACAAAGGAGCAGGCTGAGGCTACTAAGTCGCTGGCAGCGAATCAAGGGTTGTACAATGGATTTTTGGCAGCTGGACTTATATGGGGACTTGTTCATCCGGATGCGTTGATCGGGCACTCTATTCAAATATTTTTCCTTGCCTGCGTTATTGTTGCAGCTTTGTACGGTGGGGCAACCGCTAAGAAGTCGATCCTGCTCACACAAGGCTTGCCGGCTGTAATTGCTATGCTATTTGTTTTGTTATAAGGAAAGATGTTTGAATCATGTAAAAGAAGAAGGTCCTGCTATGTGCCGGGCCTTTTTTGTCATGCCTTCATAAGTGGATTAAACGTTCAGAAGAATTGTTTATTATAAAAGAATTCTACCTGTGCGGCAAACGGCACAAAGGATAAAATGAGTTTATCGTTAATGAGAAACGTGGTGAATTATTATGGAATTTAATAGTTATTATCATATCGTCAGCAGGCTTCGTGATGCGGGTTGCGTTTTCGCAGAGGATGAAGCTCGAATGCTCATTTCAGTGGCAAAGGGGCCRGTTGATCTAGCAGAAATGGTGGAACAGCGAGCCTTAGGTTATCCGCTTGAACACGTCATTGGTTGGATGGCGTTTTATGGCCTTCGAATAGAAGTAGATCCGGGTGTTTTCGTTCCCCGTCCCCGCACAGAATTTCTCGTCCGTAGAGCTGCAGAAATTGCGAAGTCAGGGTCCATCGTCGTTGATCTGTGCTGTGGGTCAGGTGCATTAGGTGCTGCTTTGGCTGCTACAATAGAAGGAATAGAGCTGTATGCGGTAGATATTGACCCCGCAGCGGTAAAGTGCGCCCGCCGAAATATCACGGCGACCGGAGGTCAAGTCTTCGAAGGCGACCTATTCGAACCGCTGCCGACGAGACTCCTTAACAGAGTCGACATTCTGCTCGCAAACGTACCCTACGTCCCAACCGCAGCAATCGAACGGCTTCCATCAGAAGCCCGTATCCACGAGGCGCGGCTTGCGCTTGACGGGGGAGTGGACGGACTTGATGTAAAGCGGCGTGTTGCACTCGAAGCGATACAATGGCTGGCTCCTGGTGGCCACTTGTTGGTTGAGATTAGCGAGCGGCAGGCACCGCAAGCCGTAGAGATTTTTGCTCGTAGCGGGTTGATTCCGACTGTGTCCAGATTCGATGATTTGGATGCGACCGTCATCATTGGAACGAGACCTATGGATTGACACGGAACATACGTTCTGTTAGAGTTTGGGGGAAAGCTTGCAATTAATGAGGTGAAGGAAATGGCAGAGCCAATTAACAAACCATTAGTAAGACTAGAGACTTGGTCCGAATCGAATCTTGATCTGCTGCGTAAGATTAATGCGCCTGAGATGATGGAACATCTCGGTGGCCCTGAAACTGAGGAGCAATTACTGAGACGCCATAAGCGGTATCTTGAGATTAGCGGTAAGGGGTCAGGCCGCATGTATAGCATTGTGCTGCTTCCAGACAACGAAACGGTCGGCAGTGTTGGTTACTGGGATAGCAATCATATAGAAGAAAGCATATATGAGATCGGTTGGAGTGTTCTGCCGTCCTACCAAGGTAGGGGGTTAGCAACCGCAGCTGTCTCAGCAGCGATAGTAAACGCAAATATGGAGAAGAAGCATAAGTATATTCACGCCTTCCCATCCATTCATAACCCGGCCTCGAACGCTGTTTGCCAAAAGCTCAACTTTCAATTGATCAGTGACTGCGAATTTGAATACCCGCCAGGTAACTTCATGCGGTGTAATGATTGGAGACTAGAGATTGAGGCGTGAAAGATGAATGAAGAAAGAACAAGGAATAAATGAAGAGTGAATGGATGAGAGAATGTTTTTTGAAAAAAAGGTTGTAATACTTTTTAATACATGGTATATTGCAAATCCACCATTCAACGCGGATGAATAACGAGTTTCATTCATATAGCGTGGCATCAAGATCAGCATGAAATAGTCAGACTAATCGTTTAATTACACATGTTGAAAACTTAAAAAAATGGTTGAAAAAAAACACTTGCAATTGAAATTCTTACATGGTATATTACTTCTCGCTGCTTCGGTAACGCGGCAGTGAACGAAAGAAATTGATCTTTGAAAACTGAACAAYGAGTGAGTAAGCACGAACGAGAAATCGTTCAAAAATAAGAGATTATTTATAATCTCGCTAGCAAGTCAATGAGCTATTAAGCATTCAGAATAAAGGCGAGCAATCGTCAACTATTATGGA
>NZ_JBFTQB010000991.1:0-2248 GCF_056398785.1 Paenibacillus sp. 01T422
GCTTTGGAAGAAGCTGCGTATCACAATGAAGTTAAAAGGAATAACTGCCCCTGTAAGAAACAAGGACCAATAACTGTTTAATAAATTAAGGTTCATAACTAACAAATACATGGGAATAATGCCCCCGCTGAATAACAAAGTAAACAGAACCATGAAATTCAACAGGCCTCGACCTTTTAGCCATGTCTTGGATAATCCATAGGCCATTAGCGTTGTCACCAGCATGCTGAAGACCGTCCCCACTGTCGTGATGGTAACAGAGCTGCGGAAGGCTTGAAGAAAGTTTTGGTTATCGATCAAATAAGCGTAGGAATCTAGGCTCCACTCTCTGGGAACAAGGAAAAATCCGCGGGTGACAATTTCTTGCTTACTTGCAAAGGACATCATAATGATATAAATGACCGGGAAAATTTCAGCACATAAAATTAGAATCAGCAAGCTATATACGATAGTTTGATATACAGGAGCTTTACCTCGAAAGTTATAAGTACTCATCTTAATATACTCCCTCCTCACCCATTTTTTTGGCCATTCGATTGGTCAATACGATTAAGACTAGGCCAATGACGGACTTGAACAATCCAACGGCTGTTGTAAAGCTATATTGTCCCTGAAGGATCCCCTCGCGGTACACATACGTATCAAAAACGTCAGAAACATTGAGGTTTAACGGATTTTGCATGAGTAGAATATGTTCAAACCCGGTATTCATGACATAACCCACTCGGAGAATAAATAAGATAATGATAATTGGCCTCAATGCAGGCAGAGTAATGTGCCACAATTGTCTCCAGCGGGAGGCACCATCCACGACAGACGCTTCATATAAAGTCGGATCAATAGCGGCAAGTGCGGCGAAGAAGATAACTGCGCTCCACCCCGTCTCCTTCCAGATGTTCTGAAACAAATAAAGAGAACGAAAGTATTCGGAATTTGTTAACAGCTCAAATCTAGGAAACCCCCACTCTACCAATAGCTTATTAACGCCACCTTCTTGCGTTGAAAACAAAATAAAAGTTATGCTAATGACAATGACCCAAGAGAGAAAATGGGGAATGTAAACAATAGTCTGCAGACTTTTACGAAACCAAGCTAAACGTATTTCATTTAGCAGAATGGCCAAAATTATCGGTGCCGGGAAAAAGAAAAATAAATTCACCGCGCTGAGCGCCAATGTATTCCACATCAGTACAAAGAAACCCGGGGACTTGAACAGTCTTTCAAAATGTTCGAAGCCCACCCATTGGCTTTGCCAAAATCCTAGAAATGGATCATAATCCTTAAATGCTAGGACGATCCCTGCCATGGGAATATATTTAAAGATCAAAAAAAACAAAAAACCAGGTAAAATCATTAAATAAAGAGGAATGCCTCTCTTCCAAGACTGAAGGAGGTTCCTCTTATTTAACAAAAATACGGTTTGTGATTTACTTACTGCGCTATCTGAATCCATCTCATGACTTCCCTTCTTCTTAAGCTTATTGGATAGGATAAGTATAATGAAATGGGGCTTGAAAGGGATGATCATATCTTATGATTACCATATCAATCTTCTTCATTTAGGCACATCCGTGATAATAGGCACCCGTAGCGATACCACCGCTCCTCTGCCTGCAAATGAAGTCAGTGTGACGCCATATTGGTTTCCGTACTTTAATACAAGCCTGGCATGAACATTGGAGATTCCAAGTGAGTCCAATTGTCCATAATTGTCATCGACATTGGCTGAGATTTGCGCCAACTGCTCATTAATTCGCAGCAGGATCTCCTCATCAATTCCCGGCCCGTTATCCGCTACTTCAATGACGAGATCAGAGCCCTCGTCATAGGCACTGACAATGACGACGCCTTCTCCTCCATTAGGCTCTATCGCATATTTCACCGCATTCTCAACGATCGGCTGTAAAATAAATTTAACTACCCTATGCTGCAGAAATTTATCATTAAAATAACATTGACTTTTAAAATGCTTCGGAAATCTCGTATGTATAATTTCTAAATATTTGCGCAGCTGTCCGAGCTCGTCCTCCAACTTGACTTCCATCTCTGTAATCTTGGCTGTATATCGGTACACGTCCGCTAAATTACGCGCCATTCGTTCGATGACGGGAACTTTCTCAAGATAAGCCATACTTTTAATGATCCCCAGCGTATTATAGAGCAGATGAGGATTGATCTGATTCTGGAGTGCCTTAATGACCGCCTCCTTCTGCATAAGCTGTGCTTTCATTTCCTTTACCTGTAACCC
>NZ_JBFTQB010000992.1:0-2243 GCF_056398785.1 Paenibacillus sp. 01T422
TTGCGATGGGGTGGCATTTGGACGGGAAAGTATCCGCTGTCGTCGGCACGCATACCCACGTGCAAACGAATGATAACCGCGTATTGCCGCAAGGTACAGCTTATGTGACAGATGTAGGGATGGTTGGCCCACGTGATGGCATTCTGGGTGTGGAGCGAAATGCTGTGCTTCAAAAATTCAAAACGCAGCTGCCAGTTAGATTCGTTACAGATGAAGGGAAATGGCATTTCCATGCTGTTGTTATAGAATTGAACGATCAAACAGGTCAAGCGAAAGCCATACAGCTTATTCGTTACGATGAAGATCAAGTTTTCATGGATTAATCGTTATTTCAGAAAATTTAGAGAACTCGTATGAAATAGAAAGTCATGTTTGTGCTACCTCGAGAATATGATGATTAATGGAACTATCCATCATTCCCGAGGAGGTACTATTCATGGATGTATTAAAAGTTTCAGCAAAATCCAACCCAAACTCCGTTGCAGGTGCTTTGGCAGGTGTGTTGCGTGAGCGCGGGGCAGCTGAGCTCCAAGCGATCGGTGCAGGCGCCTTGAACCAAGCCATCAAAGCAGTAGCGATCGCAAGAGGATTTGTGGCGCCCAGCGGAGTTGACTTAATTTGTGTACCAGCCTTCACAGATATCGTGATTGACGGGGAAGATCGGACGGCCATTAAACTAATCGTTGAGCCGAGGTAATGAACGTAACCATACATAATAATGCCTGCAACCTGTTTACTTTGTAGACAGGTTTTTTATTCTACCCCAAAACCTCTGATAAGAGGTTTTTGTCTTGTTTAGCGATAAATAAGGAGGCTGGATGGATGAGGATCATGGATGGTCATTGCGATGCGTTAACGAAACTGTACGTGAACCCAAAGCTTGATTTTGGTAAGGAAGATCAGGAACTGGATGTCAGTTATCCGAGATTAAAACATGCGGGCGTTAAAGTGCAGTGTTTTGCCATTTATTTATCAGACTCTATCCAACAGCCGACATTCGATCATATCTTGCAGATGGTTGATATTTTTCAAAGGAAAATTGTAAGTCATGAGGGTATGCGGTTTATTCAAAATGTGCAGGATTGGCATGAAGTAGAGGCAGGAGAGAAAATTGGAGCAATTCTGACACTTGAAGGTGTGGATGCTTTAGCTGGCAACTTGACCCATTTAAGAATCCTGTACCACCTCGGTGTTCGAAGTGTAGGGCTAACTTGGAACTACGCGAATTGGGCAGCAGATGGCGTAATGGAACCTAGAAAAGGCGGTTTCACAAGAAAAGGCAAACTCATGTTAAGAGAATTAGAAACAATGGGTATAATAGCAGATGTGTCACACTTATCGACTGCAGCTTTTTGGGAAATGGTCGAGGTTTATAACAAACCTTTTATTGCTTCCCACTCCAATGCTCAGAAAATATGTCCCCATCCAAGAAATTTATCAGACGATCAAATCAAAGCTATCATTCAATGTCAGGGACAAATTGGTCTGACGTTTGTTCCCTACTTCGTTGATAGCATGAATCTGGCTGTTCCTATAGCAGGTTTACTTAAACATATTGATCACGTCTGCTTATTGGGGGGAGAGAGACAAATTGGTTTTGGATCGGATTTTGATGGTATTGAGCAGTGGATCAAAGGGTTAAGACATGTAGGTCAATACGATAATTTAATAGAGGCGCTTTGTAAAAACTATAAGGAAACACAAGTAGAGGCATTTTTGTTTGGAAATTGGCGCAATTTCATGCTTGCGAACCTTCCGAAATGAAAATTGAAAATCGATCTAATATTGATATGGATTCGATCTAAAAACTCTATCTTTTAGAATCGTTGGTACCCCTTGCATTTTGCTTCATAAAGGCATAGAATTTGGTTGACAAGTGAAAGATTTTTTTTATTGCATCATCTTATCTTACTAAACAATTTAGCTTTTAATGTGTCTTCGAGCAGCTACAATCAAAAGGAGTGGACGTACGGTGATTAGTCAGTTATCTTGGAAAATCGGAGGTCAACAGGGTGAAGGGGTCGAAAGTACTGACCGTATCTTCTCTACTGCATTGAACCGTCTCGGTTACTATTTGTATGGGTACCGTCATTTCTCTTCACGGATTAAGGGGGGACATACAAATAACAAGATTCGCATCAGCACCAAGCCGATTCGCGCAATTTCAGATGATTTGGACATTCTGGTTGCATTTGACCAGGAAAGTATCGATTTCAACGCTCACGAACTTCGTGATAATGGAG
>NZ_JBFTQB010000993.1:0-2242 GCF_056398785.1 Paenibacillus sp. 01T422
CCGTCCCGGTGGCCGGGGTGTAGACGAGCGGCAGCCCGACCAACGCGCTCAAATCATCGAGCGCGATCGTGACCTGCCCGTGCTCGCGCAGCACGGGCTCCTTCAGTTCCACGCGCACCGAGCCGCGCGTGGCCTCAGCCGCATTCACCTGCAGGGTGAATGCCTCTTGCCCCAGGCGGAGGCGAAGCGCTCCGCCTTCCGCACTAGCGCTGCCGCCGAGCTGCGCTACGGCAGCGGCCGCGTCCACGCGCAGCGGGGCGCTGCCCGGCTGCGCCTGAATGCGGCGCTGGATCGAGCGGTCCAGCAGCTCCGGCGTGATGCCGGGGCTGCCCGCGTTGATCCGCGGGATGAGCAGATGGTCGGCGCTGCGCGTCGCCATCTCGGGGGAGATCGTGAAGGCGTAGCGAATGCCCGCCTTCTGAATTTGTTCCGTCGCCGCAGGCGACGTTATGCCGTATGGATACGCCATAACGTCGAGCGGCGCGTCCGTTAGCCCTGCAAGCTTGCCTACACAAGCTTGTGTATCCTGCAACACGCGCTGCTTGTAGGCGTCGTCGCCTTCTCCATCCAGGCGGCCGACAAGCGCAGCATCGCCGCTCGGCAGCTTGTTATGCAGGCTGTCGGTATGGCATCCGATATCGATGAAATTCGTTGCATGAGTCATTTCGTTGATTTGCTCTTTGGACATCGAAGGAATATAGGATGCCAGCGGATCGGCCAAATCATGCGTGATGACAAAATTGATAGCGGGAATGCGCAAGCTTTTCAAAATCGGATAAGCCCCGGTATAAAAACTCTGATACCCATCATCAAAGGTCACAAGGACCGCGTTGGAAGGCACTGTGGCGCCAGCCAAATATTGCTTGAATTCATTCAGGGAAATAAAATGATAGCCCTTGCTTAGTAAAAATTGCAGCTGATTTTGAAACAGTGAGGATGTAATGGTGCTGGAGCTTGTATCAGTGTCATGGATATGATGATACATGAGGACAGCAACTTGATCCTGATAGTAGATATCTTGAGATCGCTTAGCGGAGAGCGGCGTAAGCAGAAACGTGAGTCCTATCAGACTCAGCAGAATCGTGATCCCGATTCTTTTGGACATGTCAGCGTAACTCCTTATATGATATAATAGTTTGTAATGATTATTATTTGTTAGTCGAGAGGAGCCATATTTAGTCATGCAGCATTTCTATCAAAGCGTCTACGATCTAATTGTCGAAACGTCCACAAACCTTCCGGGTGATGTACGTCGTGCGGTGCAAGCCGCAAGTGAAAAAGAAGACAAAGGAACTCGCTCAGCGCTCTCCCTATCCCGTATTGCCGATAACATTCATATGGCGGAATGCAATGTCTCTCCGATTTGCCAGGATACAGGCATGCCAACGTTTATTATACACTGTCCGGTTGGGGCAAACCAAATTATTATGAAGAAGCACATTCTTGAGGCAGTCGCCAATGCGACCAAGGCAAGCAAGCTCCGCACAAATTCCGTAGATTCCTTAACAGGCGCTAACACTGGCGACAATTTGGGACCTGGAACCCCGGTTATTCATTTCGAGCAATGGGAACGCGATGAAGTCGAAGTGAAGCTGATCCTTAAGGGCGGCGGTTGTGAAAATAAAAACATTCAGTACAGCTTGCCAGCTGATCTGGAAGGCGTAGGCAAAGCCGGACGCGATCTTGATGGTATTCGCAAATGTATTATGCATGCCGTGTACCAAGCACAAGGGCAAGGGTGCAGTGCAGGCTTTATTGGCGTTGGCATCGGCGGCGACCGGACAAGCGGTTACGAGCTGGCGAAACACCAATTGTTCCGTCATGTTGATGATGTGAACCCGCATCCTGAGCTTCGCAAAGTTGAAGAGTATGTGTTGGAGCATGCGAATACACTCGGAATTGGTACAATGGGCTTCGGCGGGCAGGTCACATTGTTAGGCTGTAAAGTAGGCGTGGCAAACCGTTTGCCAGCTAGTTTCTTCGTTTCTGTTGCCTACAACTGTTGGGCATTCCGTCGTCAAGGCGTGCTGCTGAATCCTGAAACTGGTGAAATCAACGGTTGGTCGTACCCGAGAGGAAGCGAAGTTTCCTTCCAAGAAGCTTTTGAGGCGAGTGCCGAAGCTGCTAGAAATGTGAAGGAAGATGAACGTCGTGAGATCGTCTTGAATACTCCGATTTCGGAAGAACAAATTCGCAGTCTGAAAGTCGGCGATGTGGTCGTTATTAACGGTACTATGCACAC
>NZ_JBFTQB010000994.1:0-2241 GCF_056398785.1 Paenibacillus sp. 01T422
ACGTATAATCAAATTATTGCTGCATTGATTTTCATTATTGCAGCGAGTACAGATAGTTTAGATGGTTATATTGCCAGAAAACGCAATTTAGTAACCAATTTAGGCAAGCTGCTTGATCCCTTAGCGGATAAGCTGCTTGTTACGGCTGTGCTCGTTTCACTAGTGGAAATGGATAAAGTAGATGCTTGGATTGTCATTGTCATTATCAGTAGAGAATGGGCTGTAACTGGTCTTCGCCAAATTGCTCTGCTGGAGGGCACAGTGATGGCGGCTAGTAAGTGGGGAAAAGCAAAGACGGCAGCTCAGATTACGGCCATCATAGCGCTACTTATCAATAATTTTCCGTTTACGTTTGTGCACTTCCCTTTTGATGTCATAGCAAGTTGGGCAGCGGCCATCATTACGGTCTACTCAGGAATTGAGTACTTTGTGAAAAATAAACATGTCATAGACTTTTCAGAAAAGACACAATAGGGCAACCTATTGGTTTTTTTCTATTCTAGGAGGATGCTGGGATGAAAGCAGAAATTGTTGCTGTTGGAACAGAGCTCTTGCTTGGACAAATTGTAAATACGAACGCTCAATTTATTTCTAGAGAGTGTGCCGCTATTGGCGTGGATATTTATTTCCAGACCGTGGTTGGCGATAATGAACAGAGACTGTTGGAAAGCCTCCAATTAGCCGCCTCCAGAGCCGACGTCGTCATTTGCACAGGTGGTCTGGGTCCTACGCAGGATGACCTTACAAAAGATGTCCTAGCGGCGTTTGTAGGCCGTCAGTTGATCATTCATGAGCCGTCGATGAACGCGATCACCCACATGTTTCAATCACGCGGGATACATATGGTAGAAAGCAATAGGCGTCAAGCATTAATGCTCGAGGGTAGCGACCCATTACATAACGAAACAGGACTAGCAGTAGGTGTTGCATTCACATTTGAAGGAACTCATTTCATTCTTCTGCCTGGACCGCCAAAAGAAATGAAGCCCATGTTTACCAAATATGCGGTTCCTTGGCTGCGTGCGATTATGAAAGATGAAGTTCCCCTGTACTCCAAAATGCTCAAATTTGCCGGTATCGGTGAATCTAATTTAGAGCATCAATTAATTGATTTAATTCAAGCTCAATCGGACCCAACCATCGCTCCATATGCCAAAGAAGGCGAAGTGACGATTCGATTGACGACTCGTGCCCATTCCGCAGAAGAAGGCGAGCGCAAACTATTTGCGACCGAGCAAGAAATTAGAAACCGCTTAGGCCAGCATATTTATGCAGATGAAGACGTTCCGATTGAAACAATTGTTTTGAAAATGCTGGATGAACGCAAGTTGTCACTTGCTGTAGCGGAGAGCTGCACAGGTGGTTTGTTCAGCGATTTAATTACTTCTATTCCAGGGAGTTCGAACTCTTTTCTGGGGGGAATCATCTGTTATTCCAATGCGCTAAAACACAAGCTTCTTGGTGTTCCTATGGAGATACTGGAAGGTGAAGGTGCTCCAGGTGCTGTTAGCAGCGAGACAGCGGTTATTTTAGCGGAGAGCTTGCTTACGACGATTGGAAGTGACTATGGCATTTCCGTTACTGGTGTAGCAGGTCCTGGCTCTTCTGAAGGTAAGCCTGTAGGGCTTGTCTATATAGGTTTTGCGCAAAAAAACGCGGAAACTCAAGTGATTACGCTGCAGCTTTCCGGTAACCGAGAATCGATTAAACACAGGTCAGCGAAGAGCGCACTCTACCACCTTTGGAAACAGTTGAAAGAAAGCTAGAGTTCGCATATAATGAAAGAAGTGTTAACGGAAGAACCGTAACAAAGCGATAACTTTGTTGCGGTTTTTTGTTTGTTCGCGAAAAAGTCGAATGTATGTTCGAGAAAGTACTTGGCAAACACCCCGAAACAAGTTATCATATACCTATAATGATAGAAGGAAGTGAGTGTTTTGACAGACCGTCGCGCAGCACTTGATAATGCATTACGACAAATTGAGAAACAGTTCGGTAAAGGCTCCATCATGAAGCTTGGAGAGTCTACGCATATGCAAGTTGAAACGATTTCAAGCGGAGCGTTAGCCCTTGATATTGCTCTTGGAATAGGTGGATATCCACGCGGAAGAATTATTGAAGTATACGGACCTGAATCCTCAGGTAAGACAACAGTAGCTTTACATGCTATCGCTGAAGTTCAAAGGGTTGGTGGACAAGCTGCATTCATCGATGCAGAGCACGCCTTGGATCCTTCTTATG
>NZ_JBFTQB010000995.1:0-2239 GCF_056398785.1 Paenibacillus sp. 01T422
CTCGAACACGTTTCACTTGATTAAACTGTGGTCCATGTTTCGATAAGCCAGACAAAAAAAATGCCGCCTGCAAGGTCTAAGTGACCTCGTCAGGTGGTATTTTTTTACTTTCCAAAAAAACCACTTGCATAACGAATACGTGTTCGGTATATAATAAGTAACACGAATATATGTTCGCATATGGTGGTGGAAAATATGAGTGTTCATGCAAGAATTGAGACAGAAGAGGATGTTCAAATTATTAAGGAATATACGCTGCTGCCCATTTTACTCGATATGTTGGCAAGGGATATGGAGGAACTCAAGGTTTATAAGGATAAAATTGTGTACAATCATATTCTTTTTTACCTCAGAGAGGTGGAGACCGCCATTTATCCTCAATTACAAAGCATTAAGAGCGTTATGAAGAAAAGAGATATTAAAGTGATTCATACCGAAATGAATGCACTAGGTATTAATGTCGAGTACAAAGTCCGGGGCTACATCCATCACTTCACGATGCTTCGCAGCTTAGTTAAAGCAGAACTGATGACTACGCTGATGAATATGCGGGGGGGATTACGGTGAGCAAAGGAAAGGAGCGGACCATATTTCTGGCGGACTGTCAGAGCTTCTATGCAAGTGTAGAGAAAGCGGATTATCCGGGATGCAGGGATAAACCGGTTGCGGTCGCTGGAGACCCTGCCTTGCGTTCAGGCATCATTCTGGCTGCTTGTCCCATTGCCAAATCATTTGGTGTCTCCACGGCCGAGCGGCTGGGGGAAGCGCTTAAGAAATGCCCGGAACTGGTCGTTATGCGTCCGCGCATGCAGCATTATATTGATGTTTCACTTATGATTACTAAAATATACGAAGAATTTACCGATCTTGTTGAGGTTTTCAGTATTGATGAGCAGTTTCTAGACATTACGGCAAGCTTGCCTTTTTTCGGGGACCCGGATACGATTGCGATGGCCATTCAGCGGAAAGTGCTGCAGCAAACGGGAGTGAAGGTCCGCATAGGGATTAGCTCGAATAAAATACTGGCGAAGATCGCCACCGATATTTGGGCTAAAAAGAATGCCAGCGGCATTTTCACGTTACGCCCGTCCGCCGTGGAGGAGCACTTATGGGCGGAGCCTGTAAGTAAAATGTTCGGTGTAGGTTCACGGATGACCGCGCATTTTGCCAGACTGGGCATGTATACGATCGGTGAGGTGGCAAAAACGCCGCTGCCGGTGCTCAAGGACAAATTCCGTGCACGCTTCGGCAAGCAGTCAGACATTCACGCGGAAGTGATGTGGCGAACAGCGAATGGTCTGGATGATAGTCCGGTTACACCTGGTACGTTCGACACGCCTCCGAAGTCTATAGGCCATATGATGACTCTCCCTAGGGACTATGCGGAATCCGCTGAGGTGGATACAATCCTGCTCGAGCTTACCGAAGAGGTATGCCGCGATTGTCGGCGCAAGGGATATATGGCGTCCATTGTGACCGTTAGCTGCATGTGCAGCCCGTTTGACGCGCCAACAGGCTTTTCACGCCAAATGAAGATGCCGGACCCTACGAATCATACAAGAACAGTTTTTCAAGCGGTTAAGCAGCTGTTCTACAAGTTCTGGGACACGATGCCCGTACGCCGTGCCGGTGTGATGCTAAGCCAATTCGTTGACGATGACACGTATCAGCTTACGCTTTTTGAGGATCAGGTCAAGGCGAGGGCGCTTGAGAAAGTAACAGACAGCCTCAAGGACCGATTCGGCAACGCAGCGATTGTGCGGGCTTCCTCGCTCACGACAGCCGGTCAAGCACAGAACAGAGCGCTCAAAATCGGGGGGCACTATAAATGAGTAAGAAACTGGAAAAGAATGGTTTATGGGAATCCAGCAGGATGATGCTGCCGCAACACCGCGAAGCACTGCAAAATTTGCGCAGCGACAAGGCTGTTCCGGCGAATCGTCCTACAGCGGAGGACATTGGCATTATGCGAGACTACGTGCTGCTGCCCCTGATGCATGGGATGATCAAAAGAAAGGCTGTTGAGATCGAAAGATCCGCCGAAACGCTTAGACAGCTCTATTCACGCGCTGCCCACGCGCTTGCGGCCCAAATCTTAGCTGATTTAAGTGAAACCAAAACGAAAATGATGCACAGAAGCATTCAATTGGTCGAGGAAGAGAAGAATGATCGGGCCATTCACTACCGCTATGTTTGCCGCGGGCATGAAGACGCGCTGATTATTGCGAAAGACTATATG
>NZ_JBFTQB010000996.1:0-2236 GCF_056398785.1 Paenibacillus sp. 01T422
GATCACTGGGTGAAATGGGTTAACCAGGATGCTCATCAGCTTACTTTGCTGAAACCGGACCTTTCTTCCTTTTATAAAAGATGCCTGTTGATCACTAGGACGAATGTTGACAATCGTGGTGCCATTATTGCAGCAAATGACTCGGATATTTTGAAGTTTGCCAAAGATACCTATTCCTATATGTGGCCGCGGGACGGGGCTCTGGTGTCTCATGCCTTAGACCGGGCCGGTTACTATGAGTTGTCGAGGAAGTTTTTTGACTTTTGCATAAAAGTGTTGACACCTGAGGGGTATCTCATGCACAAATACAATCCGGACAGCTCCGTAGGCTCAAGCTGGCATCCGTGGGTGGATGGTCAGGGGAAAAAGCAGTTGGCCATTCAAGAGGATGAAACGGCACTCGTTCTGTATACGCTGTGGCATCATCATAAGCTGGCAGGTACCATAGAGCGTTCGCGGGAAGATTACGAGAAGTTTGTGAAACCCGCTGCGGACTTCCTAGTTCATTATCGGGACGCTTCAGGGCTTCCGCTACCCTCCTATGACCTATGGGAAGAGCGTTATGGCGTATTAGCGTTTACGGTCGCATCTGTGTATGCGGGGCTAGTCGCTGCCGCCCGTTTTGCTGAGTATCATCAGGATAAAGCGCGGGCTGTTTATTATGCAGATATCGCGGAGCAGGTGAAAAAGGCAGCGGAACAGCAGCTGTTCGCGGCCGATCAGAATCGCTTTTTACGTGCTTTGTATTGGAGTTATGATGAAAATAAATATGTGCCTGATTATACAATGGATATGAGCATGTACGGGCTTTTCGACTTTGGATTGTTCGAGCTGGAGGATCCGAGGATCATAGCGACGATGAAGATTCTAAAAGAGAAATTGTGGGTACATACGGATATCGGCGGCATTGCCAGGTATGAAAATGATTACTACCACCAGGTGACGAATGATGTGGCTAAAGTACCCGGGAATCCGTGGTTTATTTGTACACTTTGGTATGCGGAATGGCTGGTAGCCTCGGCAAAAGTGATTGAAGATCTACAGGAAGCAGAGAATCTGATGCGCTGGGGAATACGTCACGCGCTGCCATCGGGCACAATGGCAGAGCAGGTGCATCCATTCACAGGAGCGCCGCTCTCCGTCTCGCCGCTGACATGGTCACATGCTTCTTTTATTAAAGTCACACAAGAATATTTGTCTAAATTAAAGAAGTTTACCTCGACGGGAACGAAGCAAGCAGCAGATGCCAGCGAAGACAAAGTGCTGGAGCCGGTTGTTCAATAGTAGGGAGGAGATGATGAGATGAAGGCGATTCGCGTCAAACAACTGCGACAAGGCCATGCATCGATTGCGCTAGAAACTGTGGAAGATCCTGTGATTGCTCATCCGCAAGAAGTGATTGTCAAGGTATTGGCAGTAGGTTTGGATGGTACGGATAAGGAGATTTTGCAGGAAAAATACGGTGTTCCCCCGCAAGGGGAGGACGATTTGACGACCGGTCATGAATCCTTGGGCGTTGTTGCCGAAGCTGGCGCAGAGAGCGGATTCCAAGCCGGAGATCTCGTGACCGCAATTGTGCGGCGGCCCTGCCGGAATCAGAGCTGCGTCAATTGCCGGAACGGTCACTCTGACTTCTGCCAAACCGGCGAATTTGTGGAGCGCGGCATCAAAGGCGCTCACGGATTCCTCTCGGAATACTACAAAGAAGAAGGACGTTACCTCGTGCAAGTTCCCACTGAACTGCTTGAGCAAGGCGTGCTGGTCGAACCGCAGAGCATTGTTGAGAAGGTGTGGGATCAGGTCCTTCGCGTGCAGCAACGGCTGATCTGGGAGCCGAAGACAGCGCTCATCCTTGGCTCAGGACCGCTAGGGCTGCTCGCTGCCGTGACGTGCAGGCTGCTCGGCCTGGACGTGCATGTTTGGTCCAAATCCCCGCAGGATAGTCTGCAAGCGCAGCTTGTTAAGGACTGCGGGGGTGTATACCAAACGGCTGGCGAGGGCGAAGCTGGCGCTGAGAGTTTAACGGCTTATGCGGAGGGACTCGGCAAGCCTCTGGATCTTGTGCTCGAATGCACGGGCTTCAGCCCGCTGGCCTTCGAGGCTATGGCTGTGCTAGCGCCGAATGGCGTGCTAGCGCTGCTTGGGGTCACGCCAGCTGATCGCAAGCTGGAGATTTCCTCCGACATGCTCAATCAGAGCATGGTGCTGGAGAATAAGTGCGTGATCGGTTCAGTGA
>NZ_JBFTQB010000997.1:0-2229 GCF_056398785.1 Paenibacillus sp. 01T422
ACCGTACATCTAGTAATGTAGGAGTGCTCGATGGACAGGTTGGTAGCTTTGTCTGTGTAGAATCATCTCCAGATAATCATGGTCCGGTTCGAGTAAGTGATACCTTCCACTTTGCATATGCAGACGGCCTCCGATATCTACCGGTAGGTACAACCTGCTACGCCTGGACGCATCAACCCGCTAATCTTGAAGAACAAACACTCTCGACGTTGAAGGATTCTCCATTTAATAAACTGAGAATGTGCGTATTCCCGAAATCTTATCAGTTTAATGCAAATGAGCCACTGTACTATCCTTTCGAAGGCTCACTGGAGGATGGATGGGACTATAGCCGATTTAATCCGGTATTTTTCCAACATCTTGAGAAGAGGATTGCTGATCTTGGCAAGCTCGGTATAGAGGCAGATCTCATTCTATTCCATCCGTATGATCGATGGGGTTTCTCACAGATGCCGCCCGAAGTCGATGAAAGATATCTTCGATATCTCACAGCACGTCTTGCCGCATACCGGAATGTATGGTGGTCACTAGCAAATGAGTTTGATTTAATGAATGCTAAAAAAGAGGATGACTGGGAGTACTTTGCTGAAATCGTGACATCAAGCGATCCGGTCGGCCATCTCATTTCCAATCATAATTGTCTCCGATTCTACGATTACAGCAAACCTTGGGTAACTCATTGTAGTATACAACGTATCGACATGTATAAAACGGCAGAAGAAACGAATGAATGGCGTAACATGTGGAATAAACCAATTATCGTAGACGAATGTGCTTATGAAGGGGACATCGAACACGGGTGGGGAAACATCACGGGGGAAGAATTAACCCGTCGATTCTGGGAAGGTGCTGTTCGTGGCGGTTATGTTGGTCATGGAGAGACCTATTACAATGAAAAGGAAGTTCTATGGTGGTCAAAGGGAGGCGAACTTAGGGGGACAAGTCCTGATAGAATCACTTTTATTCGCCGTATTATTGAACAAAGTCCAGGAGGCATACTGAATCCACTGCCATCTTCCTGGGATTTGCCTTGTGCCGGCGTGAAGGATGAATACTACTTGTACTACTTTGGTTTCAATCAGCCGCGTTACCGGCATTTTAAACACGAGTCCGGTGTCTCCTATCGTGTAGAAATCATTGATACATGGAATATGACGATAACCCAGGTGCCAGGCACTTTCGAGGGCTCATTCCGTGTTGAACTTCCTGGACGTCAATATATGGCGGTTAGAGTAGTTGCATCGATAAATTGATCAAGGCAAAATAGATTTGTTGGTTGACAAGAACATTATGGACTAGAAGCCGCACAGACAAATAATGGAAGAAAAAGAATATTTATTGCGCAAGAGCTGTATTGAAGCAGCTCCTTTTTTCGTTTCATCACCGAAGATCTGATCTCGAATCGGGACGATCGGATTGATTAAGGCGATCGAGTCTTTCCCCCAAACAAAGGGACAAAGCTGGCAACGTTTGCAGCGCTGTGTATCGAGAACGAGATCCTTATGCATCTGCGTTCGTTGAAAGACGAGGAAAGATGTGTCCTTGCGTGATCCTATCGGAACGGAGGCTGACGATGTCGTAGATAAAGTGCAGTTCAAGATAGAGAAGAGTATGAGTTGGACGTAGTTTTATTGTACCTCCAAAAAGAGTCTTTCTGAATTTAGACTGGTAGATCGAAAATGGCTCTAATCCTTTTTACACTGTGAGGGACTGTAGTATTTAAATTGCTTAAATGTCCGTGTAAAGTAGTTGATACTGTTAAAACCAACTTCCTCGGCTGCCTCGGTTACGGAAATGCCTTCTGTGCGCAGCAGCTTTTCAGCTTCATTGACGCGGAACAAATTGACGTATTCAACGAAGGTACGGCCTGTTAACTTTTTGAATGTTTTGCAAAAATGGTGGAGGCTCATGTTGGTCAAATGTGCAGCTTCCTCGAGAGAAATTGGACGTCGGTATTCCTCGCGGATGAACGCAAACAGCATTTCAAAGTGTTTGGCATGCAGAATCGACAGATTTGTCTGCTGGCTACGATGAGGCGTAATCTCTTGGTCCATCCACCTCAGCGCAACTGTAATGAGGAGTTGAAGGTACGAGCGGATGGAGATCTCATAGCCGAGTAGTTTTTGCTCAAATTCATCAATAATTCGATGAACGAGTTCTGCAAAGTCAGCGTAAGCCGCATCCCTCGTACGCAAATGAAGAGGGAAGCGCTTCTGACCTTCCATGAAG
>NZ_JBFTQB010000998.1:0-2223 GCF_056398785.1 Paenibacillus sp. 01T422
AAGCTGGCATGTGGGAAATGAACGCACAGGAGTTGCTGCAGTGGCAAACGCAATTGAAACAGGCTGTCCCTGATGCGAAGATCAGAATTATTCCTTCTCCGGTTGGCACAGATGGGAAAGGCGGCGGGTATTTGTACTCATCGGGTGCACGCTCGTATTTAATCAATGCGAAGACAGCGAAGGATAAAATTCCGGGCATTCTTAAGTTCTTCGAATGGCAGGCCTCAGAAGAGGCTGATAAGTGGTTTGATTTGACTCTGCCAACAGAACCTAAGACAGACGCCGAGGTGTCGGAACAGCGTTATTTGAGTGGTTTCCTTCATATGGTCAAGGACGATGCGTTCCGCAAACAAATTTTGAATACGACGCAAGAAGGAAAGGATCTGCTCAAAACGTTTGAGACTGTTTTACCGAATGAAGGACGCGGTGGCTTGGAGTTTGATCCGATATTGGAAGCTATGCAAAAAAATCCGGATATTGCGCCATTATCAGATACGGCTCCTGCCGTACTGCTCTCGCATATGGTCAAAATGGTGTATGGCAAAGAACCTATCAGTGATTGGCCGAAGGTCATCGAAGAGTGGAAGTCCAAAGGTGGGAACGATGCGTTGAAGGCTGCGAATGATCTCTACCAGAAAAGAAGCGGCATTAAACTCAGAGGCCAAGAAGCTCAGAAGTGGAAATAAGTTAACCTAATAAAGGCTGATCTAGAGGTCTGAAAAGACGTTCTAGATCAGCCTTTTGTTGCGTCTATGCCGACCAGTGAGGTGGCCGGCTGAGTGAACCAGGAAGCTTGGTATGCGAATTACCTTTCGCGGCATTGATCTGGAACTGTGTAAGAAAGAGGCTTTCTGTTAAATCAGCGCCACCCAGGTTGGCATCGCGGAAGTCAGCTCCAATGAGATCCGCTGATCGCAAATCTGCCTCTCTCAGGTCTGCTGCGATCAGATAGGCGCCTCGCAAGTGAGCGCCCCTAAGATCCGCGCCTTGTAGATTGGCTCCAATCAGATCCGCTCCTCGTCCGTAGCCTTTTGTGCGTCCACGGGAGCCCCGCTGCTGACGCTGAACGCCAGCTCTCACGAGCTCGCTTGTCTGCAGGAGCAGGGCATTCACATCTGCACGATGTGCTGCAACGTCAAGTTCCAGGAGCGCTTCAGCGCTTAATGCTGTGAGGCGCTGCGTTTCCTCTCGCGCTGAACGAAGCGCTTCATGAATAGATCGCGTCTGCTCAAGCTCAAGCGCTTCCGTCAAATACCAGAGCAGCTCATGAAGCTGCCGCATGATAGGAAACACCTCAAACATTTGTTTCGCGGTTTCCGGCGCGTTCACCCAATCCTTGCCTCCATAGGTCACTTGAGCGACATGTTGACCAGCACCAAAGCAATCGTATACGGTACATCCGCGGTAACCGATCTTCCTGAGATCCTGGTGTACACCGCAGCGATGGTCATCTCGCAGGTTAGGACAGGGCTGGCCAGCATGCTTGCTAGCTGCAAAGTCAGCTGAAGCAGCGAAAGGCAGCGCTACACAGCATAGACCAAAGCAGCTTTCGCAATCCGCCCGCAGACGGCGATAAGCGTCGTGGGAAACAGCTGTCGATTCATGAGATTCCGGCAAAGGTGGTCCTCCTTTTGTTAGCTTTCTATGATAATCAGATATTTTCAATATAAAATTATGGTTTTATTTCGTCAACGGTACAAGATGGTTATAACTAAACTTGCCTTAATTGGATGAAAAATCAATGCTTTTGATGATTTTGAGCATTGATTCGATTTATTATCAACGCTATTGGAGGTTTTGGTTATAGGCAAGCTTGCCATTCGTACGCCATAATGAAGCGTGATTGTTGGTTTATATTTCCATTTTATGCTTAAAAGTGGATAGGAGGTATGTAGCGCAGCTTTTAATGAAAACGTTAACAAATTTGGGCCAATAAGAAATGGAGGATAGGCAAGCATGATGAAAAAGGCAATTAGCTTGTTGATGGCTTTAAGTTTGACCGCTGGATCGTTGCTGACAGTACCAAATGCGAGCTTGGCGGCAAGCCCAGCTGGAACGCAGTTCCTGCCTCTACAGGATGTCACGGTTTACTCGAATGGGTATCACGTAAATGCGAAAGTCGTAGCTTCGGATACGGTTAACTATCATAAGCACGCGGAGGATGGTGGAGAGACAGATGTTATGCGTGCTGGCTTGCAGCAAGACGGGGCATCAGCCTATACC
>NZ_JBFTQB010000999.1:0-2222 GCF_056398785.1 Paenibacillus sp. 01T422
TCGTTTCCGATAGTTATCCCAGTCTTATAGGCAGGTTACCTACGTGTTACTCACCCGTCCGCCGCTAAGCACCGAAGTGCTCCGCTCGACTTGCATGTATTAGGCACGCCGCCAGCGTTCGTCCTGAGCCAGGATCAAACTCTCCATAAAGTTACCCAAAAAAGTGACGTTAACCTCCGAAGAGAATTCCRATTACTTTTCCGGGGCCCATATTTTAAGCTYAATTGTACTCATTGACTTGCTAGCGAGATTATAAATAATCTCTTATTTTTGAACGATTTCTCGTTCGTGCTTACTCACTCATTGTTCAGTTTTCAAAGATCAATTTTCTCTCATTCATCATCACCGTCTGTTTAGCGGCGACTTTTTAAATATACCACATTCACCCAGAACATTGCAAGTCTTTTTTTCAACATCTTTTTTGAGGAATGTTAAGACCGACTTGCTTGTCCTTATTTTCAAGGGGCGAGATATAAAGTAACACATAAGGAGAGGGTAAGTCAATAACATACCCCCTATTTTTTTTGAGCTTGGTAGTTGCGGTTTCTTGCATATTTCGAAATTTCTTTGGGAGTTGCTAAACGAGCATACATCCTGAAGATAACTTTATATCTGGATTCTATTGCCCCTTTAATTTCTTGATCAATTCTTTTGTCATTCAAATCAAATAGCATTTCATCTAACTCTTTACGTAGTACGTAATCTAATTCCCTGCATTCCCGATCATTGAACAAGAATCCGAGCATACATCCATCCAAACCCCTCTCGACTGTAGAGATTAATGGCACTAACAGTAGAATCGAAAGAAGCGGCCAACTAAAACCTTCGTTTGCCCGCCACCCTACTGCTTTACTGTTATGCTCAGATTTTGCCATTTTTATGACAAGCTTCTGAAAAATTTTCACAAATGAACCAACCAGTAGGTGAGTGTGCTCTCAATGATTGCCGCGAGTAGCAAAAGAACGACGATTACAACAATAAGAGGTTTCGTTAAGGTTAACACTTTTTTAAGTTCTGGTATGGCCGTCCTATTAGGAACAGGAACAAATATCTGCGCTGCGCTTTTCCAAACCAACATGCCTAATTTAAGACCATAAGCACAGGCCAACAGAATAACCGGTATTTCTATAATTCCATGCGGAAGAATTCCTTTCAGTACAATAGACAGGGTGCTTTCATGCGTTTGCAGAGATAGAACGTAACCTAGAATCATGCCATTCGCAACCAACATGAAGAGCGGCAGCAGACCTAAAGGAAGACCCAGAAAAATAATAGCCACAGACTTGACGGCATTATTCAGGAAAATGATAAAGAAAAACCACACCTGCGGATTATCTTTCTTGCTGAGGGATTGGCTTATCGACTTAAGCCCTTCCAGCTGACCTTTTAAAAAGTGTGAAAATTGATCAGAGTTTGCCCATCCTAAGTAAAAACTAATGCCAAACACTAAAACTACGACGATGAAATAGTGTTTCATTTCTTTAAAATGCTGCAGTAATGGTTTAAATGTCATTTCTATTTCCTCCAATTTCGGAAGCATAAGTACTGTGTACGAGCATACATTATTTATTAAAGAGTATACAAGCCTTACCGTTTGTAAGGCATAAGGAGGTACAGGCTGTAAATGAACTATTTTTTTGTACTAAATGCTAAGAAATTTAAACAATATGTATTTATCGCTCTAGCCATCGTGTTCGCAGCAGCTATTGTCTATTCGGAGCAAAGCAATGTGTCTGTCTTTTCTAATGCTGAGCCTTCGGCGATTTATAGCGTACAGACAGAGAAAAAGGTTATTGCTTTAACCTTCGATATTTCCTGGGGGGAGAAGCGAGCAGAGCCAATCTTGAATATCCTTAAGGATAAAGGGGTAAAGGACGCAACTTTCTTCCTCTCCTCGCCTTGGAGCAAAAGTCATCCTGAGATCGTGGAGCAAATTAAAAAAGACGGCTTCGAAATCGGTAGTCACGGTAACAAACACGATAATTACAGCACACTAAGCGATGAAGAAATACGCAAGCAAATAACGACAGCACATGGAATATTGACGGAATTAATCGGAAAAGAGCCTAACCTGATCCGGATGCCTAATGGCGATTTCGACAAACGCGTGCTCCGAATCGCCAATGACTTGGGCTACTCCGTCATTCAATGGGATACAGATTCTCAAGATTGGCTCAACAAAGGTGTGGATACCATTATTAGCCGCGTTATAACAAAGGCTC
>NZ_JBFTQB010001000.1:0-2218 GCF_056398785.1 Paenibacillus sp. 01T422
GTGTTACCAGAGGTATTTGGAGGAGAGTACAAATCATCACAGCAGCAATAATATGCTTGCAGATTTAAAGAAAAAATCGGAATTACAAATAGAAGAAAATAGTTCAGTATATTCAAAAAAGTTTCTGAAAGCAGAGCATGAGGAGCTAAGGGATAGACAAGCACCTGTAGAGATAAAAAAGGTATTTAAGACAATCACCTATTAATATTGAGAGCAGGTGACTACTATGTTAGCTCATCAGGCAGAGCTGCCACAAATGCCAAGACCATCCATTCCAAATGGGCTGCATCCCATTGAAACAGGGCGGTATTTACTTGCTACGAACGAAATCATACGTCTGCATCAAACTGTATCCAGATGGATAGAAAATCGATCCCCCGGGGGGATTATTTATGGGAGACCGCGACTGGGTAAGACAAGGGCAATTAGTTATCTCATGCATGACTTGCCTTCTGATTTCGGAAAACAAATGCCCATTTTTCATATGTGTTGCAGGCAGTACAAAAACCCTAATGAGAACAACTTTTTCGAAGATATATTGAAGGATATTGGTCACGCCCTCCCATCAACCGGTAAAGCCAACCAAAAGCGTGATAGAGTTCTGCGTTACTTGATGGAGCGCGGCGAAGCTTCAAGTCAGCATCGAATTGTATTGTTTATAGATGACGCACAGCGTTTGTTCGAGATTCAATACGGATGGCTAATGGATATTTATAATGAGTTAGATCGTGCGGGTATTAGTTTAACAGTTATTTTGGTAGGTCAAACGGAGTTGATTCACCAACGCAGCGCCTTCCTCCAAGCAAAAAAAGCTCAAATCATAGGACGATTTATGGTACATGAATATAAATTTACTGGTATTAGAAGTATTCAAGATATCCGTGCTTGCTTGAATGGGTATGATTCCATTTCTGAATTCCCACAAGAATCCGGGTGGTCTTTTGTTCGATATTTTTTTCCAGAGGCATTTGAAAGTGGATTTCGCTTGGAGGATTGCGCCGATGAGCTAATGAATGCTTTTACGGTATTACGACAAGAAGAAGGATTACTGAAACCTGTTGAAATACCTATGCAGTATCTTACTCTTACAGTTGAATATGTATTAAGAAGATTCGGGATAAAAGGGGATAGGGTTCCTTCATTAACAATTAACCATTGGAAGGATGCCGTTATTAACTCAGGTTACATACAGGCCGAAATTTTCCAAGATGTAGTGGTGTAAGTTATGATAACAGACGTAAAGATAGTGCTTCTGACAATACCTAAAACATATATTTCTTTTTGCTGGAACCATACATGGATCAAAGATTTTGAATCACCATGGTCTATCCTTGAAAAGTTCAAATATGCTAATCAAGCTACAGCGATCGATGTGTTGCGTGAATACGGTACGGTTGAAGTTTTGGCAAGAAAAGTAATGACCTGCAACATGACAAATGGAGATCTTCGATCAATGAATGGTCTTGATGGCGATAAATTGAAAAGGGGACTTGGGAAAGATTTCAAGGATATTAATAAGGGTTATCTAGCTAAGATAATTGATATTTTACCCAAGAGTCGATTAACGGGGTTACGAAGGAAGCTGACCTTCTGTAGAACTTGTCTGAGTAAGGGTTATCATAGTATTTATCATCAATCTAGCCTAATACATCTATGCCCTTTTCATAATCGAAAGCTGGAGGACCGTTGCCCAAAATGCAAAAAATCCTTCGATTATAGATTATGTGATCAGTTCAAGAATCCGTTCCAATGTAATTGTGGGTATATGTTTATGAAAATACCCAGCAACTTTTCGAAAACTTGGACAAATTTCAATCCTAAGCTAAAGTCCATAGCTGTAAAAAGATGGATATCACTTTCAGATAATGAAAAAGAAATTCTTCAAAAACTAGTCGTAACTGATAATATTGACTACGAGATGTATCCAAACGCTATTGAGCAATTACTTTCAGTTGTTGACCCGGAATTTGATTCAAAGGATGGGGAATATCATGTTATTTCGAGATCCACTAAAAATTTAAGGATTTATGGAAATCGTTTGGATGATTTCTTCAAGGCTAGATCTAAACGTGATGATAGAGATTATTTTAAGTTAATTGAGCAAATTCAAAGTGAAATTTATTGGGGAACAGCAAAGGAATTTAATTCTATTGCTAAGCATATTAGAAAGACTTTCTTACGAAAACATAAATCATGTTTGCATCGAGCTAAAGTAGGT
>NZ_JBFTQB010001001.1:0-2215 GCF_056398785.1 Paenibacillus sp. 01T422
CATTAGAGGCGATTCTCGATGAATCTCCGCAAGCTTATAAAGATGTCGATCAAATTATAGAGAGTGTCGTCGGAGCGGATTTGGCTCAGGTTGTAGCGAAGTGCAAGCCCATGGCGACAGTAAAAGGTGCCAAATGAAGAGGGATTACAACGTAAAATTAAGAGAAGTAAGTACGGCGAAAATAACTACGGCGGCTGTATCCGCTCCGAACGGTTCTGGAGGCAGCCCGCTCACCGCATATGGGGATTATGCTTATGTGCTAGGGAGCATTCAAGGCGTGCTGAACGATTTATATGGCAATTATTTTGAACCCTATGTAAGTAATGACGGGAAAGAAGAATATTGGGGATTGTTGGCCCATGATGTCAAAACAGAAAGTCCTCATGTCCAGCATGTTACGAAAATTTTTGATCATATGGAGTCTCGTGGCTTCGGCATGCAAGGGGATAGTGAGGCTTCGGCCTACCGTACATTTCCAACTTTGCGAAATAACGTCTTTGCCTATCCGGATTGGGGAATCGCGTTAGCCAGGGTTCCTATTTTTCGGATGCATGGGATTGGTTCTGAGGATTTTATATTTGCTGTGGATGACGCCAGTCTTAAGCGATTTCTGGAGCAGTCGCGGCAGCGCAGGAGAGACTTGGATCGGCGGCAAGTGACGATTTTTACAGATGGACCCCAAGGTATGGAAAAAGAACTGGCGCCTATAACTCGCATGGTCGACCGCGCCGAAGTTATTATGAAGGATGAAGTGAAGCGAGAGATTTTTAGGTCCATTGATCAGTTTTTTGATGAGGACCGCACCTTTTTCAAAGAATATAACCTTCCTTATAAAAGAGGCATTCTGCTCTACGGCAAACCAGGGAATGGGAAAACAACGCTCGTGAAGTCCATCGCCGGCAGTGTGAAAGCACCTGTTGCTTATTGGCAAATCACAGAGAATACGTGCAGCGATTCCATACAAGAGGTATTTCAAGCGGCGGCGAATTTGGCGCCAATGATTCTTGTCATTGAGGATATCGATGCGATGCCCCAGGGGGCGAGGTCTTATTTTTTGAACATTTTGGACGGTGCAACATCGAAAGAGGGCATTTTTCTCATTGGAACAACGAATTATCCAGAACAAATTGATCCGGCACTGATGAACCGCGCTGGGCGTTTTGACCGCGCTTATGAAATTAAGCTTCCTGATGTGACGCTAAGGCAGACCTATTTGGAGCAAAAAGGGATGGGCAAACTGTTAACCGATGATTTCATGAAGGTAACGGCGAAGCAGACGGAAGGATTTACTTTTGCCCAGTTAAATGAATTGTACACAGCAGCAGCGCTTCAGTGGCATTACGAGCAGAGTGTGGATATAGAGAAGCTGGTGAAGTCAATGAAATCAGATTTGCAAAAGGGGCAGTCGATGTCGTGGCTGAAGGAAGACTCGGAGGTTCGGGTTGGATTTATGATTAGTTAGTACATATAGATGTGAGGATGTGATTGGGAATGGTAAGTACACACGTGCAAACAAGGTTAAGTAAGTTGATGAGTAAAATACTCAGGCATTCTCCGGAAAAATTCGGGCTGCAGCTCGATGCTGTAGATGGGTCTTGCGCGGTTTCAGATTTATTGCAAGTGATTCGCACTCAGACGGAGTGGTCGGAACTTAGCTTGCAGGATCTGGAGGAAGTGGTCGAGCGCTGTGACAAGCAGCGCTTTGAGATCATCGGCGATCGCATCAGGGCAAGGTATGGGCATAGCCATGACAAAGTGAGCTACCCTACTGGAGTACCCCCGTTGGTGCTCTACCATGGCACGAATGCGCAAGCAGCGCCGAAGATATTGGAGCAAGGCTTACGCCCCATGCAGCGTCAATATGTTCATTTGTCTGAAGGGCTGCATTTTGCGACGTTGGCTGGTAAGCGTAGAGGGGAACTTGTCATTTTAAACATTGATACGGTGAAAGCAAGCGGTGCAGGAATCAAGTTCTATTATGCAGGTAATGAAGTCTGGCTTGCAGACGCCGTTCCTGCTGAGTTTTGCAGCATTTTGAAGATAGAGGAGAGGAGTTAAACTCCTCCAAACGCCTATTCCTCCCCCGCGAAGGGAACTAGAGGGCGCTATTTCGGTGAAATGCGGCCTTTTCGCGCGGAGGGGGAACTGTGGTCCGCTATTTGTCCGTTTTCGGAGAGAAAACGCGGTTTTGCGTGCAATTAAGGCCCTGTAGTTC
>NZ_JBFTQB010001002.1:0-2215 GCF_056398785.1 Paenibacillus sp. 01T422
GATTGATGGTCCTGGCGCTGATCGCGGAATGGTGTTCCAATCCTATACCTTGTTCCCCTGGCTTTCCGTGAGGGAAAACATCGAGTTCGGACTGACGCTGAAGGGTGTACCTATTTTCGAAAAAAGAGCCATTTCCGATCACTTCATGGAGCTTGTCGGCTTGCAAAAGTTCGCCAGAGCGCTGCCTAAGGAGCTCTCCGGCGGGATGAAGCAGCGGGTGGCGATCGCAAGAGCACTCGCCAACAATCCGGAAGTGCTGCTGATGGATGAACCTTTTGGGGCGCTCGATCCACAGACCAAAAATTCGATGCAAGAGCTGCTGCTGCGCATCTGGGAGAAGGAAAAGACGACCGTCGTGTTCATCACGCATGATATCGAGGAGGCGATCTTCCTGTCCCAGCGTGTGTATGTGATGCAGGCGCATCCAGGCACGATTCGTAAGGAAATCGTCATTCCACCTGGTTTGCGGGACGTAGCAGATGTGAAGGATTCCGAGTCTTTCCTGAAGTTGAAAAAGCAAATTATTTCCCTGATTGGGCATCATGAGGAATGAATAGAAACTTGACCGTTACAACGGTCAAGTTTTTTTGCTGGTAACTGGACAAACTCTGGAAAATTTACTTTTACTGTTCTAATTGACGAGAGATTGGCTTATCGATAGAATAAATGAAAGTGATGCATAAATGAGGGAAGTTATGTGACTAGAAGTAAGCAGCCCACAATTGTCGATGTGGCCTCGGAAGCCGGCGTTTCCATTGCTACCGTATCGAATGTTATTAATCGTAGAAAGGTGCCGATGGCGCCAGAAACGATTCGCAAGGTGGAAGAGGCGGTTGTTCGATTAGGCTACCGCAGGAATGTAATGGCGACCAATTTGAGCCGTCGTAGGTCTTATGAGCTCGGATTGATTATCCCGCATTTTGGCGGCTATTATGGCCGTTTTGCGGAGAAGCTGGAGCAGAAGGTGCATCATTTTGGCTACCATCTGTCGATCTTCTCGGCTGCTGGTATGGATCCAGAGATTGAGCAGCGCCATCTGGAGCATTTGCTACAGCGTAGAGTAGATGGCTTGGTGAGCCATGGATTGGCGATGAGCATGCAGTCTACGCAGCAGTTGGTCGGAGAAGGCACACCCCTTGTCATCTTCAATGGGTGGGGATGGCCAAGTGAAATCGTCAAATTGGCGGTTAATTTGGATTTTGCGAAAGCGTCATCGGAGGCTGTTCAGCATTTTCTTGAGAATGGCTGCCGCTCCGTGATTTATGCTGGCAGAAGTAATGGAATGGGAGCTAACGAACAGCGTATCCAAGGATTTAAGGCAGGGCTCGGCGATGGTGAAGAACCCACTGTGCATGCCCTTTTGGATGCAGGTGAGCTTGGGATTGTCGGTACGCTTGACGAAGCGCTGCGCTTGAGCGGTGATTTGCGGCCTATCGGGATCTACACGTTCAATGATGCGTTGGCGCTTGAGCTGCTGGCTTTGTGTCATGAACGAGGGATTTCCGTGCCCGAAGAGATACAGCTTATCGGGATGGATAATGAGTTTTACGCCAAATCAAGTTTTCCATCCATCACAAGCTTCGAGATGCCCGTTGATTTGCAAACCAGCTTGGTAGCCGCCTTCCTTATGCGCCAGATCGGGGAAGATTTGGACGAGGAGAACACGCAGCTGCTTGAGGAGTATTTGCCACGTGTGACGGGACATGAGCTGTTTATTGATCTTGAGATGATCAAACGGAAATCTTCAGGAGAATAAGAAAGACCATTGATCACTTCAGGTGAAGGATCGATGGTCTTTGTTTTTTTGAATTAAAGGAGTGGTAGAGAGCTCGAAGCGGAGTTAACGCGACTTTGATGCTTCAAGAACGCTTTGCCGTACTCCCCATGCGGATTTATTTCGGCGTGTTCAATTTGAATAGTGGCATGCTCGATGCCGTATTTACTTTTGAGCGTATCATTGATGGCCAGGATCACACAGAACGGCTGAATGTTGGGACTGATGAACACATGGGCTGTTAAGGAATAATGGTCCGTCGAAACGGCCCATAGATGCATTTCATGCACATCCTCTACGCCCTCCACAGAAGCAATCTGCTTGCGGATTTCGTCCAGGTTAAAGCGCTCAGGCACGGATTCCATGAGAATCAGATACGATTCACGAATGATTTTGCTGCCACCGATAAAAATAATGCCGCCAATCACCATGGAGATGAGA
>NZ_JBFTQB010001003.1:0-2214 GCF_056398785.1 Paenibacillus sp. 01T422
GTTGATGACAGTATTGTCGTTATTGAGAACATATACAGCCAATTGCAAAAAGCACATGACCGCAATGAATCCGTCATCAAATTGGCGACTAAGCAGGTTTCCGCAGCCATCACATCCTCCACAATTACTACCGTCGGAGTTTTCGCTCCAATTGCTTTCGTCAGTGGGGAGATAGGGGAAGTATTTCGCCCATTCGCGCTAACGCTGGCCTGTGCACTGTTATCTTCACTTGTAGTGGCATTGACAGTGATTCCTATGTTGGCAAAGCTCTTGGTTATGAAGAGCAGCAAAATCCAGCATCATGATGAAATGCAAGAAGGCTGGATGTTGAGCCGGTATAAGAAGGCATTGTTATGGTCGCTGCAAAATCGGATTAAGACGCTGGCCATTGCTGCGCTTGTATTCGTTCTATCAATCGTGCTGATCGCACCGCATCTCAGTATAGCTTTTATGCCATCTAGCGAGTCGGATAAACAAGTGGTTTATCTAATGCAAATGCCAAGAGAAACCTCGTTCGAGATGATGAATGCCAAATCAAAGGAAGTTGAAACGATGCTTCGGGATGCCAAAGATATGGAAGGCAACTCCATTTTCAACTATAATGAATCGCTTGTTGGCTATGATTTTAGCAGGGATCGCACCGCGTATAAGACTACGATGTTTACAGAGGTTAGCCAAAAGCAAGATGCTAAGAAAACAATGAAACAGTACGAAGGCGAAATCCTGAATCTGCTTCCCAAAGGCTCAACTGTGGATAGTCAGTTAATTAGCTTTGGGGATGGAGGGGGTAGCGGGCCGGACTTCTATTACTTTCTGATAGGTGACGATCAGTTATATCTACAACAAGCAGCGAGTAAGGTCAAAGAGAAAATGAAGGAGTTTCCTGAACTAACTGATATGAAAGACAGTTTAAGCGAGTCGAAGAGCGAGATTGAAATCACGGTCGATGAGAATAAAGCCCAATTGTATGGATTTACAACCACAGAAGTGCTGGAAAATGTGCATAACTGGATTAAGGTAGAAAACCTTGGTGATTTGAAATTCGATAATAACACCTTTACGACCAAAGTCATGTTGGATTCCAAGTTTAAAAATTCAGCCTATCAATTAGGTACTCTATTTATTAGAACACATACCGGGCAAACCGTTCAATTGAATGACATTGCGAAGGTTAGACAAATCGATGCACCGGTTTCCATACGTCGTGAGTCTCAGAAGCAGGTAGTGTTTGTTACGGCGGTTATTGACAGTAAGGATAAAGGCGGTGTCAGTAAAAAAGTGTCAGAGGAACTCGCCAAATTGGAACTGCCATCCGGTGTTAGCCATGAGTTGAAGGGCGTATCCAAAAATATTGATAACAGTTTCATGCAAATGTACGCAGCCATGGCTGCATCCATTTTTATTGTTTATCTAGTTATGGTGCTTGCTTTTGGCAATGGCAGCGCTCCTTTCGCTATTTTATTCTCACTGCCACTCGCTGTTATCGGTGGGCTGCTAGGGCTATTAGTGACCGGAGAATCGGTTAATGTAACATCTCTCATCGGGTTCTTGATGCTAATTGGCATTGTCGTTACTAACGCAATAGTATTGATTGACCGTGTTCAACAGCTTATAGAGCAGGGACACTCCGTTCACGATTCACTTGTTGAAGCAGGCTTAACGAGATTAAGACCAATCATTATGACTGCAGGAGCAACCATAATAGCCCTAATGCCGCTGGCACTTGGATTTTCCAAAGGTACTATTATTTCGAAAGGCTTAGCTGTAGTGGTTATCGGTGGTCTTACGACTTCAACGCTTCTTACATTGGTCATCGTGCCGATTATTTATCAGCTTATCTACTCATTTAAAGTTAGACTATCCCGGTCCAATAAGAAAAAGCAGTCTAATTTAAGTCAGTAGCTTTGCTACCCGGGCAGCAAGAGGAGGCTGGTCACTATGAGTTATGATGCTTTGGTCTCTCTCATCCAGCAATATGGTTATATGGCTCTTTTTATTGCTTTATGGCTTGGGATCGTTGGGATGCCGATCCCGGATGAGGTCGTGGTCATGACAGGAGAGGCGATTACGGCGAACGGGATCCTTCATCCCATACCCGCATTTATTTTAACGTATTTAGGCGTAGTTTCTGGGCTTTCTCTAGGTTATGTTTTAGGTCGCCTTTTCGGGCTATCGATACTAGACCGACTGCGGCGAAAGAAGAAAATGGATAAG
>NZ_JBFTQB010001004.1:0-2208 GCF_056398785.1 Paenibacillus sp. 01T422
CAATAGCCTACAATGACGCGGGGTGGAGCAGCTCGGTAGCTCGTCGGGCTCATAACCCGAAGGCCGCAGGTTCAAATCCTGCCCCCGCAACCAAATTTTATTCGGGCCTATAGCTCAGTTGGTTAGAGCGGTCGGCTCATAACCGATTGGTCGGGGGTTCGAGTCCCTCTGGGCCCATAGCACGAAAACCCTTGGTATATAAGGGTTTTTATTTATTTCTGGACATGGAATAAGCCTCTCATTCTCATCAGTCATTTGATGAAAATGGGGGGCTTGTGTTTTAAAATCCACCGAAATTCTTGCGTATGAACTTAAGCATGCCGATATTCAACAGGTATACGGCAATATACACAGGGAAGGAATAGATCAACCTCCAGCCTTTGTAATGATAAACCTCAGCCCATACCGCTAGACCCTCTAGACCAGTAGTAATTAGGGCGCAGACAATCAGATACAGGACCAGTCTCATCCCTTTTAAATTCCATCGATCGTAGAAGTAAATGATTACATAGGCGGAAGGTGGGTAGCAGAACAAATACAAAATTACGTCGAACCATTCGTACTTGATAGAGTCATTGACATCATATAAATCCAGAGGTGTGGTCGCTATGCTCAAGTCAACCACAAGTCCGAGATAGAAGTTGAACAAGAACACATACCAAATGACGATCGACGGAAAACGCCGCTTTAGAAGCAGCATAACCAACATGGAAACCAGTGAGGCACCGATAATGAACCATTCGTTTCTATCGAAGGATTCGGGTCCGACTAATATCATGATGCGCTACCTCCATTCTTGCGTAGTGGATATAACCGCATCAGCGCATCGAAGAGCTCAGTGAGCATAAGAATTCCAGCGTAGAGCAGAATGCTATAAAATCCATTCCATCCCGTATAATTCAAACAACCGAGGCTTCTAAATACGAATGTGATAAAGGTTAATATGAGAGCAAAAATAAGTATGCTCAGCAGACGCCTGATCCGTATTGCCCTCGTGTTAGTCGTGTAGTAAAAATGCCAAGCAATTATAATCGGAAAAATAATAATCTGACTGATTCGCATAACAATGACGTCCAGCGGATGCTCGGATACATTTTTTAAATTCAAATTGATATCGATAATATAGATGGACTGCTGCAGCAAGAGCGAGGCGAACATGATGATTGCTGCCAGCTCTACGACATGAAGCCGCTGTTGTAGTTTGGGCCATGAGAAAAACAAAAAGACGATCTCAAGGAATAGAATCAGGCTTAAGATGAATGCAACGAACATCGCGGTCCTCTTTCATAATTAGACTATATTGGTAAAGTATTGGTGTCATGCGATTTTTTTATGCAAATTGGGTTTGCGCGATCAGACTATGAAAATGATACAAAAGGCAGTTTTTAGCCTGCGATAAATATTACGAGAAACAATTTAAAAGGTATGGTAAGCTATGTGAGAAATTAATATTTGGAGGAAGTTACATGTCATCAACATTAGTCAGAAGTACTCTTTTGTTAACAGCATTTCTTGCATGTTATTATTCACCTTTAGTTGCGTTTGCTTCATCTACCAACGGATCTGCTTACATCAAATTAGTATTGGGCGAAACCAAAGCTTCAATTAATGACAAGAGTGTTACTCTTCAAATGTCTCCTCACCTTGTGCAGAATACAACGATGGTCCCACTCCGATTTGTAACAGAAGCCTTAGGTGCTACCGTCAAATGGGATGGGGCTGCACAAAGCGTTGATTTGACATATGGGACAAAGCGTCTCACCATGCAAATAGGAAACACAACTGCTCATGTAGACGGTACTCCAATTAACCTTGAACAAGCTCCCATTATTGAAAATGAAGTCACTCTCGTGCCGATTCGGTTCATTGCAGAGAACTTCCAGCAGATCGTTACTTTCGATGAACATACCCGGGTCATCACGATTTCACCATCAGGTAACCAAAGTTCGAATGGGACTCTACCTGTTAAAAAGCTACTGGATAAGCCAACTGTTGATAATCTGACTTCACAGTACACCACAAAGATACCTTTAACTGGACTCGTTCCTACAGGTAAACCTTTTCCACAATATTATTTCGATGATTTGAAGATGACCTCAGATGACAAGGATAATTTGTACTTCATTTCGCAAAATGACCAATCTAACTTCTACTTGAAGAAGATGAATCTGAGTAAAGGAAGAGAGATAAATTTACAAACCATACTTT
>NZ_JBFTQB010001005.1:0-2198 GCF_056398785.1 Paenibacillus sp. 01T422
GCATCGAGCGGCATTGCACTCTCCGTGGCAGCCGTGGTAACTCAGGGAAATCGCCGTGCAAGCGAGCGACTGCATCAGGACCCGATTGCCAAGCGAGATATCCTCATTCTCAAAGGTCACAATGTTCAATACGGAGCTCCTGTTGAAACCATGGTTTACCTTGGCGGCGGCAGACTTGTCGAAGTTGGCTATGCCAATGAAGGTAAAGCTGAGCATATTGAAGATGCGATTACAGAAAATACAGCCGCTATTCTCTACGTGAAATCCCATCATGCTGTCCAAAAAAACATGATATCCGTTGAAGAAGCATGGGATATCGCACAGCGCAATAACGTGCCTCTGATCGTGGATGCTGCTGCAGAAGAAGATATTCAGAAGTATGTGAAATACTCCGATTTAGCTATTTATAGCGGTTCCAAAGCAATTGAAGGCCCTACTTCAGGTATTGTCGGCGGCAAACGCACTTATATCGAATGGCTTAAAGTTCAACTTCATGGCATCGGTCGGAGCATGAAAGTCGGCAAAGAAACTTCTTTTGGCTTGCTTCAAGCACTTGATGAATATGGGGTTAAAGAAGACAAGAGCGAGCAAGAAAAAGCTGCTTTACAAGTGCTAATGCCGCTAAGCGAATTAAAAGGCATCAAAGTGACGATCGTACAAGACGAAGCAGGCCGTGCCATTTTCCGTGGACGCATTCAAATTGATCCCGAGCAAGCCGGAACGACAGCTAAAGAAGTCGTCAACGGGCTACTCGAAGGTGAAATCGCTATTTATACACGTGATTATGGCGTGAGACAAGGCTATTTTGATATCGATCCACGTCCTCTTCAAGGCGATGATATTGAGGTTATCGCTGCTCAAATACGCAAACTAGCAGGAGGTCAATAACATGTCCAACATGGCAAAAAGATTATATAAAGGCCGCGCAGCGCTTAACGTGCTTGCTAACTCCGTTGAAAATGCGAAAGAAGTATTCGAAGCCGCAGAGGGTTATGTGCTTGTCGGCGTTCTTTCGAAAGATTACCCAACCGTGGAAACTGCTGTTGCTGCAATGAAAGAATATGGCAAGGCAATTGACGAAGCCGTATCCATCGGTCTAGGCGCTGGCGACAATCGTCAAGCAGCTGTGGTTGCTGCGATTGCCAAGCATTACCCGGGTACTCACATCAATCAAGTGTTCCCTGCTGTTGGCGCTACACGCGCTAACCTTGGCGAGCAAGACAGCTGGATCAACAGCCTGGTCTCTCCTACTGGCCGCGTCGGCTATGTCAATATCTCTACAGGTCCTGTGAGCGCGGCTCAACCAGAGCACGCTATCGTCCCTGTCAAAACAGCTATCGCGCTAGTTCGCGACATGGGCGGAAATGCCCTCAAGTATTTCCCGATGAACGGCTTGAGCTGTGAAGACGAGCTTCGTGCTGTTGCACAGGCTTGCGGCGAAGAAGGCTTTGCTCTTGAGCCAACTGGCGGCATCGACATGGACAACTTCGAAACGATTCTGCGCATCGCGCTCGAAGCCAAAGTTCCGCAGGTCATCCCACACGTGTATTCGTCTATCATTGATAAAGCAACAGGAAAAACGAATGCATCGGATGTACGCGAACTGCTCAGCATCATGAAGAAACTGGTTGATCAACATGGCTAAGCGAATTGCTGCTTTTGGAGAGGTTATGATGCGCCTACAGGTGCCAGGTTATGAACTCTTGTCCCAAGCCAGCTCGCTCAACTACACATTTTCCGGCACTGGAGTGAACATCAGCTCTGCACTTGCTCGCTTCGGACATACCGGGTTCCTGGTTTCCAGATTGCCGTCCAACGCAGTGGGAGATGCAGCAGAAGCTTACTTACGTAAATTAGGCATCAACTCGTCGATGATTTCCCGCGGCGGCAACTATGTCGGCATGTATTTCTTAGAAAATGGTTTCGGTGCGCGGTCAAGCCGTGTGACCTATTCCAACCGCCAGGAAAGCAGTTTCAACACTGCCCCTGAAAGCACTTATAATTTTGCTGAAATTGCTAAAAATATTGATATGATCCATTTCTGCGGGATTACTCTGGCCATGAATGATAACGTGCGCCAGCATATGAAAGCCTTGGCCAAAGAAGTCAAAGCTAATGGCGGTACGGTTGTTTTCGATTGCAACTATCGTCCAGCCCACTGGGGTGAAGGCGGTTACGCAAAAGCAAAACCTCATTAC
>NZ_JBFTQB010001006.1:0-2197 GCF_056398785.1 Paenibacillus sp. 01T422
ATAGAAAGTATGGTCTTTCTGAACTTCGCCACCAATGACAGAGACACCGCCGAACGAAATAATTTCATCACCGTTATAAGGAGAAAAACCCGTCGTTTCCAAATCAAAAACTACAATTTCCATCGAGTGCAGCGGGATTTCAAACAGAGAATCCTTCCGCTGTTCTTTTAACATGGAGCGAATAAAAGCCATCTGCTGGGCACTTTGTACATCAAACATGGAGGTAATAGCTGGTGTCAGCCCCCCCATTTTGTACAATTGCCACATACGTCCGCCAGGCCGCATATCTTTCATCCCAATTCACCTCTCCAGCACAAGAAAAATGCAATCCGATCTATCTAACCTTTTTCTCTCTCTATGTGTGAAACAATCGACCTTTTTACATACTTCTGCAATTCAATCCCTGTTCGTAAACATTGTTTTAATTCCTGTTTGACTTCCTTGGTCAATTGATCTGCGGCCAGCTTCCCCCGGGTTGTGTACATCTCACCTTCCATTTGGAATGGAGTCAAGTCCCTAAGTTTAAGCGCTACACCGAATGCTTCTAACCATTCATCCGCTAACTGTTCTGGTATAAACCCGCTATCCCTTAACTGCTTTATTCTTTGCGAGGTGGATGAGTGCATACTTCCAGCTTGGATAGCAAGCAGCCTAATACCATTCACGATAGGTATATAAGCACCATATTTGATATCAAAACCACCCGCATCCTCGCCATACCTCTCGGTAATCAATTGGCCGAAGACACCTAATGATATTTTGTGGTGGAGTGTATTCGATAATAAATAGTTCAAAACACTCGAATTTTCCTGAACATAGGTTAAAATAGTGCCCCTCAGTTGATCGACCAAATTTTGCGATCCGTATATACACCGCATATCCGCCATGATGAGCAGGTAACGGATATTTTCCCATTCAGGTTCCTGCAACCATTCCAGCATCATTTGGGTATATTCTGCTAACGGCTTACGCCATTGTTTGTTGCTAGAAACAACGTTGCCTTCACACGGGGGGTATCCTAATGCATCTAGACCTTGCAGGATACAATCAACCAATTTAATGAAGTATTCTTCCACTTCTTCCTCTTCATGCTTATCACTTTCCCCGTAAACAAGCCCGTTGTCTTGATCACTCCAAAGTGTTTGTTCACTTCGTCCCCCGCTCCCGAACAAAATAAAAGCATACGGCACAGGTGGTTTCCCATAACCCTCATCTTCTAAAATGTGTTCAGCAAGCTCGATCGTCCTCTGTATGAAAGCATCATGAAGGGCGTTCACTTTCCGCCCTAGTTCAGGTGTATGAGAGAAAAGGAGATGCTCCCGAAACATCTCATGCACCTGATCTCTGGTTATTCGCATCTCATCGAACTGTTCCGATAGATAGATACGCTCCAGGATCTGTTCCATTGAGAGATGTTTCATGTTGCATCCCCTTTGCCCAAGTAGAAAGTTATGTGATATTAAACGGACACGCCGTTTTGAGCTGCTTTTTTCATTTGTTCTGGGTAACCGTATGAACCATGTTCAGACAAGTCCAGACCAATGATTTCTTCTTCTTCTGTTACACGTAGACCAACTGTAGCTTTAAGAATTCCTAAGATAATGAAGGAAAGAACAAGTACGAATGCTAATGCTCCGAAAACGCCAAGCGCTTGAATACCTAATTGGTGCAAACCGCCACCGTAGAATAACCCCGCGCCACCTACACCAACTTTAGCAGAAAGTTCAGGAGTTGCGAATAGACCCGTGGAAAGCGTACCCCAGATACCAGCGATACCATGTACAGAGAATGCGTAGATTGGATCGTCGATACCAGCTTTTTCAAACCATTGTGCTGTGAAGAAAGTAACAATACCTGCCACTGCTCCGATAACGATCGCAGCCCAAGTGTCTACGAACGCACACGCTGCTGTAATCGCAACAAGCGCTGCAAGAACACCGTTCAACATACTAGGAATATCCGCCTTACCAAAGTACATCCAAGAAATAATCAGTGCCGCAACGCCGCCTGCCGCAGCAGCCATATTCGTTGTCAACGCGATATAACCGAAGAATCCATCATTCATAGCACTTAGTGTACTACCAGGGTTGAATCCAAACCAACCGATCCATAGGATGATAACACCGAGAACAGACAACACTTGGTTATGACCAGGAATAAGATTTGGCGTTTTATCTTTATTATATTTGCCAATACG
>NZ_JBFTQB010001007.1:0-2195 GCF_056398785.1 Paenibacillus sp. 01T422
GGTAGTTACATCATACAAAAAGGAAGAATACGCTTTCATTGATATATTTAGTGATTACCTTGATAATTTTTGTGATCTATCTGATCCAAGCCTTCTAAAACTTTCCTAACAAAAAACCGGAACCCTCAGCTCCAGGGGTTCCGGTCTTCTTAATCTATAAACGATCCAACAACTGTTCATCCTAAAACATTCACAATCCGCTTCCATTTAAGTCAAGCTCTTCATGCCTCGCAGCCACTCATAAAAACCATCATCGAAAAAAAGATCAGGGATGTAAGTTTGAGTGTACTTACAATTAGGGCATAGAAGAACCAAGCCTTGTTCAAGCACCTTAGGGTATAATTTCTCATGGTTATTGTTGTTTCCACAAGTAAGAGGATGTACTCCTTCTGCCTGTTGGTAATCCTTAATACGTTGCTTAACGTCCTCTTCGTTCATTTATATCCCCTTCATTTGTTGAGATCAGCATTAGGCAAATAATTTTTTCACTCTTCTTTACGATATAATTATACACGATGTACTTAGCTACAACACAAAAAAATCAGCTTCAAGACGCTTCATTATACTTTTACCTCATAAATAAACGRTATCGAATCATTGTTGACATCATCAATAAACATGCCTTCAGGGACGGACGAAGCAGATCGTCCACATTCGCAGTCGCAAAGCATTCAACCGTATCCGCCGCGCCATAGTAAATTATAAAGACTCAGCACCAATCCTTCAGCCTGCAAAACTATAAAAAAACTGCTCCGTTGCTATGTCCTATGCGAATGGTCCTTGCGAATTTCTTTCGCGAATGGCTTCCTCCGTTCGTGGGACAAGAAAATCTACAGACATTTCCGCGGTTGCTTGAATTTCCTCGATGAAAGGACGGAAACTCTTATTGTATTCTTCGAACGCAAGTTCAAAATGCCCATGGCATTTATGGAAAGCATCAGCCAAAGCGGCTGCTCCATCTATTGCCAGTGATCCACCCATGCCAGCAGCCGGAGAAGCGCAGAATCCAGCATCACCAACTAGCGCTACTCTGCCTTTTGTCCATGAGGGCATTTTCATTTGGCACAGCTTGTCAAAGTAAAAAGTTTTGGAGCTCTTCACTTCTTCCAGCAGTTCTGGTGTTCGCCAGCCTAATCCGGAAAACTGATCCAAAATGATATTCCGCTGCTGTTCTTCGTTTCGATAGTCGTACGGGATTTCCACATCTGAAGAAAAGCAGAGAACAATATCGGTTTTATTGTTGTACGCGTTCAGCATGATCGCCTTGCCCGGCTCATTGTACATCTGTGTCGTATTCTCCTGGATCAACAAGTTATTCACGATCGTGATCGAGAAATAAGTTTTAAGAAAATGCGAAAATTCAGCCTCCTCGCCGAAACACAATTTTCTGACGATCGAATGAATACCGTCACAACCGAATACCAGATCATACGAGCGCTTATGACCCCCTTTGAAAACTACGTCAACGCCATCGCTTTCTTCCTTCAACGACACGATGCTATCGCCGAAAATAAACTCGACATCATCTTTGACAGCCTCGAACATGATATTCAGCAATACATCTCGCTCGATTTCATATTCAACTTCTGTGCTCTCCTCACGTAATTCTACTCTTTCAGTGATATCATCTGAATTCTTGAATTCCATCGATCCCATGTTGATATGGTTCGACTGGATTTGGGCAAGCAGCCCCATACGATTCACAATGTCGATGGTATTTCTACCGATATTTACAGGCGTGCCGCCTTTTTTGAGACCTTTGGAGATCTCAACAACGGTGACCTTGTAACCCAATTCCTTCATCCAGTAGGCCGTTGAGAGACCTGCGAAACTAGCTCCGCTAATTAGGACACTTTTTTTCATATTCGTTCCTCCCCTAATCCACAAGATTTTCAATGACTTTGTATAGCATAAAATAGCTTTATAAACTGAATATATACAACTGGTGCAGAGCCAGGCGTTGATATTCTGGAGCGCATTTGTCAAAATGGAAAGTCTGCTTTACATTTTTTTGTTGCACGATATACTTCCCTTATGGGAAGCTAGCTTTCCATAAGGAGGGCAAACGCATTGAATAACCGTGCCTTGATGGGTATTGATAAAATAACGGTATTGATGTTGGCTTTTGCCTATCTGCTCATCCATGGATACGGCGCTTATTACCGCGTTAAGTACTATAAAGAGATGTAGTAAAT
>NZ_JBFTQB010001008.1:0-2194 GCF_056398785.1 Paenibacillus sp. 01T422
GATTTTGTCTGCATATATATTAGTTATTCTCATGCTTGTCGCGGCAGTAGTGCTACAACAAAAAGATATACTTTTCCCAGAAATCGCTGGTATGGCAATGGGGGTTATGGTGTTTCCTGTCGCTCATTGGATTAAGAAGCCAGTTCATCTCTGGCTCGCTCCAACGATTGGCGCATTCATTGGTACCGCTTTGAACGGTTTGAGCCTGATGCCTCAGCCGAAAATATTGCTTGGTCTCGTGATTATTGTCATTTTAATGCATATATTTCGCGTCAATTTTGGACCCGCGATTCCTGCAACATTGCTGCCGATTTTTTTGGGCTTGCATGATTATGTCTTTGCAACAACAACGGCTATTTTTACGTTTGTGATTATGTTAGCCGCTTTTAGAATGAGAAATTCAGAAAAGTTGCCCGATGGTCCACAAAAATTTCGCAAGAAAACAGATACAGTCATTATCACCGTTATTTTAGCACTTTGGATCGGACTAGCATTCGCAACAAATTTTACGGTTATCGTGGTTCCACCTGTATTTGCCCTCATTTTTGAAGTGTTTCATACGGATGGGTTTAATTGGAAATTGATTCCACCTCGTTTGGCTGTATTAACGTCAACAGCCATTCTGTCAGTCGGCGTCCTTCACTTATTGCCAAATTCAATCATTTGGGTTGGTATCATTAATGTCTTGATTACACTCGTGCTGTGCAAATGGTTTAAAGCACCTGTTCCAGTCGCCTTTGGTGTTTCGTTGATGCCACTTATATTCCCAGCATGGGGGACATGGGGGTTTCCAGTAGGAGTATTTGCCACAACTGGCGTTTTGATGTGCATCTCTGCAGCATACCGTCAGTTAAGAAGCAGACAAGCAGTACGAGAATAAGCTAACCAGAAAAGAGTGTCGTGTTATGAAAAATGAAGAAACGCTTGCCGTGCTGAAAGCTTTGTCTAATGAGACTCGGCTAAACATCCTATGCTGGCTGAGTGAACCGGACGAAATGAACAAGGATTTGCCGAATGTGATCAAAGTTGAATTTCCTGGGGGAGTATGCGTGGCGAACATTCAGGAAAAAGCCGGTTTGGCACAGTCCGTTATCTCCACTTACTTGTCTTCTATGCAGAAAATAGGACTGCTGGAGTCGCCTCGTTATGGTCAATGGACTTATTACAGGCGTAATGAGGAAGCCATCGACACCTTTCTGGAGGACTTTGCGGCTGGGATGCAAGCTAAGAAAAGATAGGTCTGCATAGGTAACAGATTTACGATGTGTTGCTGTAGATTTATGATCAGAATATCCGTTTACAAAAATGCCATCTAAAGGCTTTCACCGACTTAGTCTTCATACGGAAGTGAGGCTAAAGGGGGCCTATTTCATTCGGTGTGAGGATGTCATAAGGGATCGTACTTCGGGAGAAATTACTGAACTCCGTTGTACTTATGATCCAATTACCAAAAGCGGTACTGGGTTTACCGGGCGCAAGGTCAAAGGGACGATCCACTGGGTTTCAGGCGAGCACGCAATTAAGGCCGATATTAACCTTTATGAGAAGCTGCTGCTTGACCAAGAAATCCCCAAGGACAGCGAAGATTGGACGACGTTGATTAATCCAGATTCCATAATTACCATAAAGGATGTATTAATGGAACCTTACGTTGAACAAACACAGCCAGAACAAAAATTCCAATTTTTACGTCATGGTTATTTTTCGCTTGATGCTAATAAATATAGATTCAATGGCCGACTTGTATTTAATCGTGTTGTACCGTTAAAGGATACTTGGAGTAGAAAAGAGAGATAAAAATTCAAAGGCATTCGTCATTCAGACGGGTGCTTTTGTTGGATTGTCAGCGTAGTTTGGGGAATCCTGGCGGTGTCATTGATCCATCACCGATGATTGGTCGGTGGAGAAAGCTTCCGAAAATCTTGTTATAGCTTTAGACTATAGCAGGATATAGGAATTAAAAGTTACCTTTTAGCCAGTAGTCAATGCTATCATTATATTTATAAGGAAGATGAAGCATGGGGTACTATAGTTCTGGAGGGTAAAGTGAATATGCTAAAAGAGAAAATAGTAAATAAAGAGGCAGGCATTTTGACCTATGGCATGACGCCTCCGAAAATAACGAATACATCAGACAAAGTCGCTGAGATTGCACAGAAACAAGTTGAAAGAATAAATGATCTCGATATAGATG
>NZ_JBFTQB010001009.1:0-2188 GCF_056398785.1 Paenibacillus sp. 01T422
CAGTCGGAGATATGCGGAAGCAGTATCCGAACTATGTTCCTTTCCTTCGTCATTTCGAAGATGATGTTGAGGCAGGCTTTAAGAACGGTGGATACGGGGCAGGAAAAGCTTTTGCCAATGTAACTAACCCGATCAAGAAGATGTCCGAGGAAGGTTCAACACGAACCATCATTAATCCGATGGAGAGCATGGTACTGAATACCTTCAAGGTCATGAATGCCGCGGCCAAGAACAAAACAGGATTGCAGCTGGCTGAATTGGCGAAGGTGAACAGCGCTGGTACATGGGTAGAGCATGTTGGACCAGGCGGCAGCGCAGGGAACGAGCATATCATTTCTGTATGGCAGAAGGGCAAAAAGGAAGCATACAAGATCCGCGATGCTGAGCTGTATAACGCGATGCTCTCGTTGGATGCTGAGTCCACGAACTCACTAATCAAGTTCTTAGGGAGCGCAGCATCTATCCTGCGTGCTGGTGCTACTCTAACACCAGAGTTCACCCTTCGAAATGCTATGCGTGACGTTGTAGGTGCCACAATTAATAGCACGAAGTACGGTTTTAATCCAATAGACTTCTTTAAAGGTCTGGGGCACGTAATCGGTAAGACAAAGACTTTTGACCAATTCCTATCCAGCGGCGGTGCAATGAGCACGATGATGTCACTTGATCGAGACGCGACACGGGAAGCTATGGAACAGGTATTCCGGCAGAGTTTCAAAGATAAATCGCTCAACATCGTAACAAGTCCTAAAGAGCTGGCAAAACTGCTTTCTGGAATCACTCCAACAAAAGCAGTCATCGGCGGTCTGCGTAAGGCTGCTGAAGTGTCAGAGTTATCTACAAAGGTCGGGGCATTTAACAAGACACTGAAAAAGACAGGTGACTTGGAAGAGGCTGCGTAYACGGCACGTGATCTGATGGACTTTAACCGCGCAGGCAGTGCAATCCGGCAAGCCAATAAAGCAGTTGCCTTCCTAAATGCAGCTATCCAAGGTACGGATAAAATGAGGAGATCTGCTTGGGGGGATGGCCTGAAAGATTGGAAGACGAAAGCTAATTTTTTAGGTCGTGCATTTACGACTCTAGTGCTCCCAACAATCGGTTTACATTACTGGGTGAACAACCTGCCTGAGGATCAGAAGAAAGTATTCGATAACATACCTCAATATCAAAAGGATAATTTCTTCATCGTGCCGATCCCTGGGACAGATCAATTCGCTCGTATTCCGAAGCCATTCGAGGCAGGCATGATTTTCTCTACAGGCACAGAACGAGTACTTCGTTGGATGGCTGACAACGATCCGGAAGCTTATAAAGAATACGGGAAAACACTACTGGAGTCGTTCACCCCTCCTGTAATGATTTCAGCGCTGACACCGTTACTTGAGGCACTGACCAATCATTCATTCTTTCGCAATGCTCCTGTCGTTCCACAAGGAGAGCAACGTCTCGAGAAGAAAGACCAGTATGGAATGTATACGAGTGAGACGGCCAAGATGATTGGTAAGGGTGTGTCAATGATTCCTGGATTGGATGAATCGAATGCAGCAAGCCCTCGAATTATTGACAATACGATCAAAGGTTATACGGCTGGTCTGGGTCAATACGGAGTTGGTGGGCTAGATCAGCTGCTTAAAGTAATTCTTGGCGAAAAGGAAATACAGCCGCCACAGAAGGAATGGTACGAGCGTCCGCCAGTATCTGGCTTCCTTGCAACGACATCGGGCGGTGGTCAGGCTCGCCAAGACTTTTATGATAAGTGGGATCAACTCAGCAAAGAAAAAGCTTCTGCTGACAAAAACCGATCCAAGTTTGAGAATGTTAATGAGTATGCGCGTCTGAAAAACTCAAAGGCTATCATCGATAAGTTGATGGATCAGTACAAGCGAATACAAAGTGACCGTGCAATAACTGCACAGGACAAACGTTCTAAATTGGATGCTATAGATGGTAAAATGAATGATATAGCATCTAAAAGCTTGGGGAAGTAGGTGCCGAGTGAGTCAGAAGGTGGGTAATACTCTAATCGTCATCGTTGTCATTTTACTGAATCTCTGGTTAATGGGGGGCGGAAGCCCTAGTGGAGGTCGGGGTTCGGATTACGAAGAGGTTCAAACATATGATGCAGATCAGTACGAGAGCTATCCTTAGGGGTGGCTCTTTTATTTGTTTCCAAGGAGGACAAGAT
>NZ_JBFTQB010001010.1:0-2185 GCF_056398785.1 Paenibacillus sp. 01T422
TTATTGGAGTTGTCCTGATCGTTGTCAGAGGGCTCCCCATCGTTCTCATCTTCTTCAAAGTTTTCGCCTTCATCGTCCTGATCGTCTTGATAGTCATCTAGCTCCTCTTGCTCAGGAAGATCAGCTTCTTGCTCTTCGAAGTCTTCGGCTCCGCCATCTTGATCTTGTCCTTCCGGGGATCCTGGAGGAGTTGTCGTAAATCCTTCGTCGAAAATACCCATGGTAATGCTCCCTTCAATTTGTGGTATATAAAAAAGCTCCCGAAGGAGCTGGGCCACCTATGTGGTTTTGTCTTCGCTACCTTCGTTTTCAATATGTTTAATATGGAAAAACACCGCCTCCAGAGCCTTAGCTGCTGAGCGGTGTTCAGGAACTCTATCCAGTTCACAAGTCATGAGTTTGTTCTTGTTATCATTGATGCGAGCTTGCATGAATTGCTCAATTATCTGCCAGCCTTCGCACTGCTTCATGTACCGAATGGCTTCTTTCTCTCTACTCATGGAGGGCGACCACCTTTCAGGAAACCAACAATGATCGGAGGCTTAGCTTGCAAGAGTGCCTGCCGTTGTCTCATCAGCTTTATAATCCGTTTCACCCTAGCTAATCTGACCTTGTTCATGTGCTTAGCCTCCCGTCATTTGCATGCCTTGTTCTTGCATCATTGCCGTGTTCGCGCCTCCGCCAGATGGTGCACCGKGGGGAACGGCATTACCTTCTGGCATCATCGGCGGGCCTTGCTGCATGAATTGTGAAAGGATCTGCTGAAGCTCCGGTGGCAATCCTGCAATGAACTGCTGCACAGCCTGATTAGCCATCGTGCCTTGCATATCCTGTTCGGTGGGAAGCAGCATATCCGTGTTCTTGATGTCAAATGCTTCGAACACCTTACGGAGCAAAGCCATGATCTTGTCAGGATACTGCTGCATGATAGGATTGTTCGATACGATGCCGAACAGTTCTACCATACGCTGTTTGAAAGCTTCCTTATTTGCTTGCGGTTCAACTGAAGAACCGGCAGCAGTAAGATCGAATTCTCCTTGTATGTCCTCAGGAGAGAGCCGCTTCCAAACAGCACCCTTCTCACCAGTTACGCGCATCACCTTATCACTATCCATAAACTGCTGATTAAGCTGCATCATGAGCCTAGAGACGCCAACAAGCAAAGACTTCTCAACGCTTGAAATGACCAGCTTAAAGCGCATCGATGCGTTGTTGTCTTTGCTCATGGTTGACGTGGCTGTCTCACCGGATGTGCTGGTACCCATCACGACATCGTGTGCACCAGATGTGTCCTGCATGTCTTGCTTGATGGTTTGCTCTTCAGTGAACGTAGAGGAAGGCACATCCTTAATGCCCATCTCTTCAACATCGTCCATCTCATCTACTTCAATGATTCCGCCTTGCTTAAAGACGAGCTGCTTACGATCAATGGTAGCCCCGCGCCGAACCTTGAACATACGGCGAAGCAAGAAAGAGCGGAAGTCAATCCGCATGTTACGCTCATTGTTGAGCTCATCCTGCAGGTCTTCAATCATCTCAATGATGCCCATGCCGTAGAACTCATGAGGCACTTCACAATAGACTTCTTTGTTGTAAGGCTTTTTCTTGTGCCAGTAAGGATTTTCTGACTCAGTTGCCACCCATGAACGGTTAATGATCGCTACATATTTGTCGTCTTCCCAGTAGTGATGAACCTCATAAATCCCATTCTCATCGGAGTGATCAGGGTTTTCATCGCTGTTCGGCAGACCAACAGCGCCCATGCGATCAGCTCGGGCTTGATTCGATTTATAGTCATTGCGAATGAAGTCCCAGTTCACTTTCCAAATGCCTTTGTCAGCCAGCTCCTGAATGTATTCCTTACATTCATAGCTAACGTGTCCGGCATATCTAGCATCGTCAATGTTCTCACCGTTAGGATCAACAAAGAAGCTCATGATATCAATGAACCTGACGTCTGGATCGTCATATTCTTTTTCATTCATTTCAGTCGGCTGCCAGTCTTGAATTGGCTGTTCATTCTCATCTAACAATGGGTCGCCTGATTCCTCATCAATAACCGGCTGTAACTGCTTCTTGATAATCTTCCGTTCTTTCAGCTTCCAAACGGAGTAAGTAATCCCGGTTCCGTAGATGCTCAGTTCCTTGTGTCCCGTTTTAATGATCCGCTGGATATCCATACGCT
>NZ_JBFTQB010001011.1:0-2181 GCF_056398785.1 Paenibacillus sp. 01T422
GGTACACATTCATATGATGAAAGACAATTATATTGAGAATCATTATTTTCTGGAATTCAGTCATCCGCAAGCGAACAAGCAGGAAGGGCTCCTACTATGGGCAAAACATGTTGGCTGCACGTCCGACCATATCACGGCTTTTGGTGATAATCTGAACGATGTTGGTATGTTTCTTGCTGCTGGTCGCAAAGTTGCCGTGGAAAATGCGCATTCTGAGATCCTAAACATGGCGGATGAAGTCGTGTCGAGCAATGATCAGGATGGCGTCGCAGCCTATGTGGAAGCTCATATGAAAATGGGTGTATAATGTAAGAAATAAGGGTGAAGGAGAGTTGACTTATGCCTTATAACGATGAACACATGAGTTATACGAATACGTTCATTCAAGTGGCGGTTGACTGTCCAGTTGAAATGGGCGTCGTTCCGCCGATGAAAAAGGAAAGTAAAACAGCTCACAGGATTCAATATGAACTGTTGTCACAAAACCCATACAAATTCACGCAAGGCGAACTTATCTACGCGGTACATCTGCAGCATAAACAGATTCCAGAGACGGAAAGCGAGATGCACGACACTGAAATTCGTGAGGCGTTGTTTGCCAAGAATCACCCCTGTCTTCGAGCGTCCATGCTTCCAAAGAAGCACGGTTGGGGCGTTCATTACAATGAAGAAGGCAAAATAGCGATTTACCCGATGGAATCGGAAGCCTACCGCCAATTTGTTGAAGCTGGGACACACCAGCTGGACGGGCTTAAGCTTTTATTTGCAATGCGCAGTTCACGCGGCTGAGCGGAAGAATGGAATGGAATGGAATCCTTACATGAGAAGGATTCTTTTTTTGTATTTATGGAGGTTGAGGGAGCATAAGAAGTGGTACAGCAGCAGTAGGAGCAGCTTGGTTCCAAGGGGACGATCGACTATGCCTCTTCAGCTGAAATAGATGGAAAAAGCACCGTTATTCTGAGCTGTTCTGCGGCATGGAATGAAGTAGCAGTACAAACTCCAGTTAAATCATCGACGCTGCCCTAAATCTGCTTGATTTGGTGAAATTAGTGGTGGAAATTCCAGTTAAATACACAAAGTGGAGCATATGCAGGAAATAACAGGAGCAATCGGCGTTAATTACGTGCGAATGACCAGAATCGGACTTTTTACGTTTCATTGACAAATTTATAAACAAAATAATATAATATCTATGTATTAATAAACAACTCGAGGAAGTGTTTGTTGTGGAAGTGTCTGATAGGTTTTGGCAGGCTTCAATCGACGATTGGAAACGTGGCTACGTGAAGGAGAATGAATACTATACCTGTCTGCTATGCGGCAAACGTGCGGAAGCAGGGATCGTTTATCCGGAAAGCGGTGTTCTATACGAAGCAGAGCGTTATATGAAATGGCATATTCAGCATGCGCATATTTCGGTTTTTCACTATTTAAGCGGACTAGACAAGAAGCTCACTGGGCTGACTGATCATCAGAATAGTTTGTTGAAGCTTTTCTATGAAGGCAAGAACGACAATGAGGTCCAGCAGGCAATGGGGATTGGCAGCGCCTCGACCATTCGGAATCATCGCTTTGGTTTGAAGGAAAAGGAGCGGCAGGCCAAAGTTTTCCTTACGATGATGGAACTGTTGAAAGAAAAAGATCAGTATGCGCCAACCTTTGTAGATATTCATAAAACAGCTACGATGGTGGATGAACGATACAATGTAACACAAGATGAGTATGATCAAATTGTTAAAAAGTATTTCCCAGATGGCACTTCGGGGAAACTTACCTCCTTCTCGCAGCAAGAAAAACACAAGTTTGTTGTCCTGCGTGAGATCGCCAAACGATTCGAACAGGATCGCTTTTATGGAGAAAAGGAAGTCAACGAGTTGTTAAAGCCGGTGTTTCACGACTATGTGAAAGTCCGCAGATATCTAATTGAATACGGCTTTTTGGAGCGCGAGCCAGATGGCAGCCAATATTGGTTGAAAGGATGACAATGAGAACATGACAAAAAGAGAATCGAATCAACGGAGACAAGAACTACAGCAGATGTATAAAGAGACGAAAAAAGAATCCGGTGTGTTTCAAATTCGCAATACAGTGAATGATAAGCGATGGATCTCGAGTACGAAAAATTTGCGTTCCATGAATGGCAAACGGATGGAGCTTGATATGGGCAAGCATATGAAT
>NZ_JBFTQB010001012.1:0-2175 GCF_056398785.1 Paenibacillus sp. 01T422
TAGTAGTGTAGTCTGCACGGGGAGCGAGAAGCCAAGGGATAACCCGAAGAAGATAATTCCAGCCAGCAGCCAAGCTAATGAAATCGAGTAAAAGATGAGGAAAAACAACACCGAAATGGCCATTAGATAAGTCGTCAGAACGAGCAGCTTTTCTCCATCCATCCGGGATTGGATTTTCCCCCCTAAATAACTGCTGACCACGATGCAAAGCGACAAAGGCAGAAAAACCAGTCCTTTTTGCTCAGCCGACAAGCCGTAACGATCGCTCAAGATGTTCGGCAAGAAGATAAGAAAATCGTAAAATACATAATATTGAATAAAACCAAGATAAATAATAGACGATCCGATCCGATTCTGAAGAATCACTGCAAAATCCCGCAGTTGAAAGCGGCCTGCTTGGACGTTGTCCGGCTTTGTTTCCTTCAAATATAGGTAGTTGAAAACCAGCACAAGCATACCTGTTGCTGCAAGAGCGAGAAATACGGAGTGAAAATTGAACAACCCGCTCAGGAAACCGCCAATGACGGGTCCCAGCACAGGGCCTAATGAAACCAACATCTGAAAGGTTCCCATCGCTTGGCCGCGTTCTTTGCCATCGAACAAGTCACTGATTACCGTAACGGCAACGACGGATCCTGCAGCGATTCCGATAGCCTGCAATGCTCGGAAAACCAGAAGCAGCTCTATGCTGTAGGAGAAATAACACCCAACCGAAGCGAGAACATACAGCGATATACCGAAAAGAATGACTTTACGGCGCCCCTTTGAGTCAGTAAGCGGTCCATAGATCATCTGCATGATGGCAAGAAATAAGGTAAACACGGAAATCGTCAAGTTTACGACGAATGAGGTGGAGTGGAGTTGACTAGCAACTTCGGGTAACACCGGGGTGTAAATGGTTTGCGTGAAAGGCCCAAGAAATGCAGCAAACGCAACAATATAAACAATGAGTTTACGATTCATGACGTTCAATCCTTTCTATGATTCTTATCGTCATCGTACAAGAAATCTGTTATTTATTCCAACGCATTGCATGCTATAATCTCATTGACTAGAAGGAATGAATGGAGTGTGCGAAATTGGAACTTCTTCAACTGCACTATTTTCTCGCGGTAGCTCGTTCGGAGCATGTGACTGAAGCTGCCCGAAGTCTGCACGTCACGCAATCGTCATTAAGCAAAACGATACAACGCCTGGAGGATGATCTAGGGGTCTTGCTATTTGATCGAATAGGTAGGAAGCTGCAATTGAATGAGTTCGGAAGAAGATTTCTTCGGCGTGCAGAAAGGGCTTTGTTCGAATTGGAACAGGGGAAGCTGGAGCTTAGCGATTTATCCAGTCCCGATCATGGCACACTTGAATTAGGAGTGACTAGCGCAAGCGTCTTGCACAACATTCTTCGGAAATTTCGGAAAAAGCGGCCCAATATTCAATTTCATGTGCAAATGCTGAGCACGCAGGAGATGGTTATGCTTCTGGAGAGAGGTGAGGTAGATTATTGTTTGTCATCGCCTCCTATCGAACGGGATGAGATTGAATGTAAAGTCTTGTACATCGACCCCATTCTTGTCGCCGTTCCATTGAGGCATCGGCTGGCGGACCGAAGCAGCGTATCCTTGACTGAGCTGAGGGATGAATGGTTTGTCGGGGTAAAGATCGGCTACGGTACACGCGATTTAATGGATGCGGTATGCAGATCGGCTGGATTTGTACCTCATTATGTTTACGAGGGGGATGAACCGGCAAGACTGGTCAATCTGGTGGAAGCTGAGATTGGCATCGCCTTCATACCAAGCACGGCAAGGAATGAACGAGCACAAATCAAATATCTCCAGATAGAGACTCACGAAGTTGTGCGGGAAATCGCATTGTTGTGGCACAGGAGTCGTTATATATCGCCGGCTGCTCTGGAATTTCGTGAGATCGTTGTAGAATATTTCGAGGAGCTGTCCAACCAGACCATTTAACTCATTCATAGGATTGTGATCTCTACCGATGTGCAGCTAGCTAATCGATTGGCTGCTCATCATAAAAAGGCCGCGGCGAAATTAAACCGGCGGCCTTTTCCACGTAAAAAAAGGCAGATTTGCTTAATGAAAAGAGGTACAATTGTGAACGAAGCAGAAAAGTTAACTATATAACTAATAAGTTAGGCTTATTAGAAGGGAAAGATGC
>NZ_JBFTQB010001013.1:0-2169 GCF_056398785.1 Paenibacillus sp. 01T422
GGGTGAAAAGTGCCTTGAAATGTTTGAGGCCAACCCAAGGGCTTCCCCAGATGCCTTCCATCAAGTTGTAATTCTTGAAAGCGATGATGTTACCTAAAATTGGAAAGTATCGAAAGATAATGAAGTAAGCAATAACCGGTACAAACATAAGTAGTAAAGGCAGATTTTGCTTGAAACGTCGACGGGTCTGCAGCAATTTGACCGTATGGCGTGTATATCTTCGAGTCGTCATCATAGGGGCTGATTGCATGTTGTCTAGCGGTGTATGCGGCATCTTTTTGGCACCTCCTTTCGTATATCCATTGAACCATCTAATGCTCCCTTGCCGTCGATGGAATCAATGTACCTCAGAGGCGCAATCCTTCTCAATATACATGAATTAGTGAGTAAACTCTTTTGAAACCCTTGCTGTACAAGGCTTGAGTGAACGAATGCAAGGGTGAATAAACAACAATTAACGATATACTTTTCTTGACTGCTGGGTGGAAAAATGGCAGTGCTATGATTACTTCCGGTAATCGCCAGGCGTAACCCCCGTATATTTCTTGAAAGCGCGAATAAACGATATGGCATGCGTGTATCCCACTTTGATTCCGATATCCTGGACGGAGTAACGACTGCTTAGGAGCAATTGCTGCGCTTGTTCCATCCGGATTTTTACGAGATAATCGACGAATTTTTCACCGAATTCCTCTTTGAATGCACGGCTGATCTGCGAGGCATGGAGCTGAAATTGCTCACTTAGCGAAGTAAGCGACAAATCAGGATCTTCATAATGGGTTTCCACGTAGGTGCGAATTTGGTTCATAACCGCATGTGAACTTCTGAACTCACGAATACCAGCCATCTGCTGAGAGACTTCTTCTAATAAGTGAAAACAATTGGCGTAGAGTTCTTCGATCGTATCGAACTGTTGGGTGGCGTCATTCAGCTGGGGCAATGCGATTTGCAAGGACTCCTGCAGCTCGGTTGAGAGCTCCATCATCTCCCGATGCAAATGATAAGCGAAATAATTCATGAGGTTGCGGATCTCATCGTAGGAAAATAACCCGACTTTTAATTCAGTGAAAAGTTGTTCCAAGGCTGACTTCCAACCCTTATCCCCCAAGCGAAACAACTGAGCCAGTGATTTGATCAGAGGCAAGTGCTTATACATTTCCTTCTCTATGGATGCTTCGGTTTCCCAGTGGTACAGAACTCGATTCGTCCCTAAGGTTGATTTAAAGCGAAGTACATGTGTGGCGGCCTCGTAGGAATGAACCAGCTCCTGTACTTGTCCGACCACAGGTCCGACACCCAGAGTAATGCGGAAAGGCAGATGTTGCTCGACCCAGGAGCGTATATGTTCGCACAGATTGGCGGTATGTTTCTCGCTGCTTTTCACATTCTCATCAGCAAATATCACAACACTAAGCCTGTGTGTAGCCATCCATTCCGCCCATATAATGAGGCCAAGTGACTCGGCTGTTTCATTAACGACACGGCTTAATACGAATTTCAGCAGTTCTTGATCCTTCTGAGAGAACATTCGGCATATTTCCATATACTTATCCATCTCAATCACAGCTGCAGCTAACTGGCTGAAGCCAGAAGGCAAGTGCAGCCGGTTCATCTCGGCCTTCCAGATATCATATTCAACCTGCCGGCTGCCTTCCAACCATTCTTTGAAAAAGTGCCGTCGCCTGAACACGATATCTTCCTCATGCTGCTTCTCATAGCGGTTGGATAATTCCATGAGATCGCTTATGGCTCGATCTATATACTGGAATTCATCCTTTTTCTTGCCTTCGGCACTTATCGGTTGCAGGTCGGAAAAGGCATGGATACGGGACATGATTAACTTAATTGGCCGGTAATTCCGATGGGTTACATAGGTCATCCAGATCCCGCCAAGAACAACCATAACTAGTCCCAATCCAATCCATACATAAGAGAAGACAGAGGTGAAAGTATATAGATACTCATCGTTGAGACCACTACGGTATTCCCAGTTCGTATAGCCAGAATGGATACGGGTCAGCTCTGACCCTCTTTGTCTAACTCCTATAGCTGCTTGTGGATTGCCAGAAGTCAGCAGTTGGTTGCCTGCGGGATCATAGACTTGGATGAAGCTAATTTTTGAATTGGACATATCACCAATCATTCCTACTATAGAATCCATACTGATAT
>NZ_JBFTQB010001014.1:0-3886 GCF_056398785.1 Paenibacillus sp. 01T422
AACCGCAGCTTCTCGCACTCGCTCCGCTTCAGAATCTCCTGCTTAAACCTGCGCAGCTCTTCGTGGGTCGGGAAGAGAATTAACGCCCGTCCTTCCGTTCTTTGCAGCAGCTTTATGGCTATCTCCAATTTTTCCTGGAAAGTTCCGCTAGAGGTCCACGTTGGAGCTAACACTTCCATTCGCTCAGCATAATCGTACGGTGAGTCCACGGAGAACGATAAATACTTGTCGAGTCCCAAGCTATCCGCAACATAATCAAAGGTTCCCTCTACAGATAACGTAGCTGAAGAGAAAACGATCGGCATTTTGGCAGAAAAAACTTGCTCTCTCAGCACTTCTTTCACCGTTCTTGGCATAATTACCAAGCTCAAACCTGTTATACTTTCCGTTGCCCAACAGATGAATGCTTGATCATGACGGAACAACGCCAGCGCCTTCTGCATCATTTCCAGATGCTCTTCGACAATTTTGAGCTGATAGTCATTCAAAGTGAACATCTCACTTTCGAAGACAAGCTCCTCTTCAATCTGTGATAAAATATCACACAATCGGTGAATTTCACGCAGTAATCGATCATTCATCACAATCTGCTTGCGGTCCGAGCCAACAATCGGTCGGCAGCAGCTCTCGAGCACTTCAAACATCAGTTCACTTTGCTCAATCGCCTGATCAATACAGACAGCTAGTGTCTCACGTACTTCCCCTTTTAACAACCGAACCACTAATTCTTCGAAAACGGTATGTTTTAGCTTGTAAGTCAACGCTTTCTGAGCAGCAGATTCCATCAAATGTCCTTCATCGAAAACGACTGAGCAGTGCTCCGGCAGCAATGGCAACTGGCCTTCCCGCTTCCGTCCCTCATACGTCCAAACATGCTCCATATAGAAATCATGGGAACATATAATAAGATCCGCGGATTTCCGGTACGACTCTCGGGACAATGTTTGACCACAGCGGTGTCGTTTATCGCAGACAAAACAATCCTGATAAGCATCCCAACTGACGCGTTCCCACTGCACATCATTCAGATTGGGGTAGTCTTTACGATCTCCGTATGCATAAAAGGATTGCAGAGCTTCCCTTGTGTGGACGAAGTCAGGCAAACCGGCATGCAGATCACGGTATACGCTCAAATCTTCGTGTCCAAAACGGGCTTCATCCAGCTTCTGAAGACACAGGTACTGATCAGGTGATTTGGCAAGCCGAGCATCAATCACGAGATCCAAATGCCGCATTAATTTATCAACATCGCCGCCTGGCTTGACCAATTGCTCAATTAACGATTCGTCGGCACACGCGATGATAGCCGGCTTCTTCGTTAGTCGCGAATAGCAAATCGCATACAACAAGTAGACGAGCGTCTTCCCTGTGCCTACACCTGCTTCTGCAAAAATGGTCTGTTTCTCAGCAAAAGCCCGCTCCAGCTGAAACGCCATGTAAATCTGCTCATCGCGCACTTCAAAGCCTGCTTCGGGTAAAACCTCATAAAATAAATCAGCAATCCAGTCAGAAACCTGCTGCATGAATGGCTGTGAATGATCATAATCGAATGGATACCGTCCCACGTTACAAGCCCCCAAAAATTGAAATCTAATCAAACTTGTATTATCTCACTAACTAGATACAAAAGCAAAGAAAGATAGAAAAAAGCCTCATTCACTCCGCTTTGACCATGGAGATGAAGAAGCTTTCCATCTATTATCAACTTCATTTTACATACTGAAACGTTCCCGATATCCGCATTTGCGGCATAATTCTTCCACAACTTCCCGTCTGGAAAAGCCTTCGAACAAACGATTCGCCCGCTCCCCTTCAACAATCTCAGAAAATGGTGTGTGGTTAATATTGCCCAAATTAATAACGCCTTCCCCGTCAAGACAACAAGGAATTACCGTGCCGTCAACCAGGATACCTGCTTGATTCCGCAGGGCATTTCGCTGCCGCTCTTGATTCGTTTGATTATCCATCGTTAGGTTCCATAACCGGAAAGAAATAATGACATTAGACTTTGCTACAATTTCCTTGGCAAAACGCAAAACGCTCATCACATAACCTTCTTTATCCTCTGAGCCTTCGTGACCATCAAAACTGTGCAAAGAAAAATTCATTTGTCGAAGCGCCGGTTTGTCCAGCAGCTTGTGCCTATTTTTGTTAATCAACGTTCCATTGGTTGTAATATTGACCTTAAAACCTCGCTCATGACTCAAATCAAGCAGTTCGTCAATCTTGGGATGCAGTAACGGCTCTCCTTTGACATGGAGGTAAATGTGATCCGTATGCGGCTTGATTTGATCAAGAATATTCGTAAACGTATCTATTTTAATAAAATTAGCTTGCCGCTTCGTTTGCGGACAAAACGTACAAGCCAGGTTACATACACTTGTAATCTCAATATAAAACTTTTTAAACTTCTTCATGCCATGGCTCCGTTTCTAGCTGCGCTACTATGATATTAGCTATTATAACAAGCTGCTCTCATGAAAGAAAGGAATTGAAAGATTTAGAATATCCATTTGACGATCCATCCAATGAAATACGCCGAAGGGATAAGGAATGCTTGTGCCAGCAAAGTACCTAGAAATCGGGATGTCATGAGCAGCGCATATATTTTCCCTAACTGACTACGCTGCGATTCGTCCTGCAGGGCTTTGTCTGTGATGAGTCCCAACTGCGGATCGATGAATATTGTGAGCAGTATCGTCGCGATCCCATTAATAAGCCCGGATGCCTGGGAAGCCGTCGTAGCGTACTCAGGTATCAAATGCGCCGCATATAAGGATGACAGCACCCCCACAGAATAGAAGGCTGTTACTAGGATATTGATGACTAAGAACCTCTTGGATACTCCTAAATAACGGAATTGGCTTAGTTTAAACTTTGGTTTTTTGAAGTAACTTTTGGTGTTTTTCAACTGTTCTATTTTCACGCTTGAGATGAGCTTCGGGATAGAACCTGCCACTTCCAGACGAGCAATAACCCGTACACTAATGTTGATAAATGAAGGGAATAAAGCTATCGCAATCAGCGTTCCAATAGACGATGCGAACAAAGAAATTCGTAAGTACCTTTCCAAATCGAAGGTCGGCTCCGTCTTGGCATAGTCAACGAAATTAGCCGTCATAGGCGCTTGAATCAAATTAGCTGTACGGGAAACGAGTACGATGATCCCGACTAGAGAAAGCGCAACAGCCAGTTTGTTCACCTTCACGCCAGCAAAACGTACAGAGTAGGACAAGGTTTCTGCGGTATGAATGATCATCGTTAAAATGAAAACTAATAGGAGTGTATTTGTCATCGTCATTTGCTCGTTAACTCCATCAGCCGGTTCAAGACGGCTTCCCAACGCACCTTCATTTCTTCTCTGCGCTGCATGCTGTCGAGCATTTCTTGGTGAAAACTAATCGTCGTTCTGCCGGGTGAAGCAGCGGGCAGCAGCCGAATTTGCAGAGTTGAAGTTTCCGGCCAGCCGACAGGCTGCCAAGATAGACGAAGCAGTTCACCAGGTTTAACCACGCGAAGAACCCCGTTAACCCCTTCCTTCGAGCGAAATGCATGCCCTTTCTCGAACGTAATCGTAGGTGTCTCCCCTAACCACAACTTGCGACCTTGAGGCGAAATCAATAGTTCCCATGTCATCTCTTGGCTTAAGGTAATCGTCCTTCTAACGCCAATCTGAAAGCCGGCACCTGCCGTAAGTCCTACGATTTTCTCTGGATTCATGAGCTCTCCCCTTTGCTATTTCGATCTTGCTTGCAGCTTCTCCAAATAATCCTTCAGCTCCATCAAATCCCGAATCGTATAATCCCGCTCAAACTCACTTTCAAAATGGGCGTCTTCCTTCCATATTCCCTTCATCCCCACGCTACGGCTTGCCTGGACATCATTC
>NZ_JBFTQB010001015.1:0-2155 GCF_056398785.1 Paenibacillus sp. 01T422
TAGTAATGCCGCGTGAAAAGGAGGGGAAATATGAATTTGCTGTTAGCTGACGATGAACCACTTATGCTGCAAGTGATAAAAGCATATTTCAAGAAAGAAGGCTTTCAGACGTTTCTAGCGCAGGACGGCGAAGAAGCGATAAATTTGTTCTATCAACATAAAATTGATTTGGCCATTCTAGATTGGATGATGCCTAAGCGGAGTGGTATCGAAGTATGCAGGGAAATTAAGAAAGTGGGTCGAACCAAAGTGCTGTTGCTGACAGCGAAGGGGAATGTTGATGATGAATTCCTTGCGTTGCAATCAGGTGCGGACGACTTTGTTCGCAAGCCGTTTGATCCGCGGATTTTGTTATTAAGAGCTCAAAAGCTGCTGCAACTTGGAGCGCAAATGACGTTTGGTAACCTAACTGTCGATCTTGATGCACAGAAAGTATATCGAGATGGCAACGACGTTCAAGCGACACATAAGGAATTTGAATTAGTGAAGTATTTAGCATTTAATAAGGGCCAAATTATCACCCGCAAAATGCTGCTCGATCAAGTGTGGGGACTAGACTACTACGGGGAAGAAAGGACGGTTGACACCCACATTCGAAGGCTTCGTGAGAAGATAGGGGAGGGACGAATCAAGACATATCGGGGTATGGGTTACTCGCTGGTAGCGGACGATGAGTAAACTAAGCCGAAAGTTAATCATTAGGATAACCGCTGCACTCTGTGTTGTTTTCGTCCTTTCCTTCGCGGTGAATACCTACTTTTTGCCGAAGTTTTTTCTGTACCAGAAGAAGAATAAACTCGCAGAATTGTCTTCCGAACTCATTTCTATACCATATGGCTCATTGGTGAATCAAATTGGGGATATGGAGGAGCAGTACCAAGTTACAATTGTTTACACGACATTATCTGATTCAGTCGACGATGTGAATAATAAACTGCTGCTCCAATTCAATCGCAAAGGCATTGCACTGGGTAAGTTTTGGCTGACGGAGGAAGGTATTACGAAGCTGCGGAGCGGGGGACAGGTGAACAAAATTTATGATCAGGCAAAGCTGAAATCGAGTTTTCTGGTCAATTTCCTGTCGGTAGGCGGCTCTGTTTTCGCTGTCGGCGAGTCAATTAGTAATTCAGCAGAGACCATCCAAATCGTGAATTTATTCAATATGTATATATGGCTGGGCATGCTGATACTTCTTATCGTTCTGTCCGCACTCTATACCGCCAGAATCGTCAAACCGCTCGGCAAACTGAATGAGACTGCTGAAGCGATCTCTCATTTATCTTTTACAAAAGTAGACATACAAACAGGGGATGAAATAGAGTCGCTTGCGCGGAGCATTAATCGAATGWGCGATAATTTGGAAGAGGCACATAAGTCGCTGGAAGCAAAAAATGCAAATCTTCAAACGTTTATTGCGGATATTTCGCATGAATTGAAAACGCCGCTTTCACTGATCCGAGTCTATGCTAGCGGTATTCAAGATGGCTTGGACGATGGCACATATCCCAATGTCATTCAACAGCAGAGTGATGCGATGTCCATCCTGATTGACCGATTGCTTGAACTATCTCGTCTTCAAGAGGAGATATACCGTTATGAAGTTATCAACTTTAAGCAGCTGCTAAGAGAAACAATTGAAGCTTATCAAGCAGCCTATCATCAATGTGGCTTAGTCCTTGAAGCTAACATTGAGCTACCTACGGAAACATGGGTGAGGGCAGATCGTTCAAAGCTGGAATCCGTTTTTCATAATTGGTTTACGAACGCAATGAAGTACACAAGTGGTGTCAGCGTTACCGTTACATCGGTAATTAAGGGGGATGCTGTATTTTTTGAGATAGCGAATTCAACGGATTTAGGCGAGGACAGGCCATGGGAGCTTGTATGGGAACCGTTTTATGTCATGGAAAGTTCTCGTAGTAAACAATTCAGCGGTACCGGTCTAGGCTTATCCATTTCACGAACGATTCTACAAAAACATAACGCACAATTCGGACTCGAGGTTCGGGATGGCGTCATCGCGTTTCACTTTCAGATGCCACTATTTCCTCAGAAGTAGCGTTCGTATCTCAAACAACAACCCCTTAGAGGAATACGAGGGTTATTGAATAAAAAGACCCGCGGCTGCGGGTCTTTTTGTCGTGGACTCATGAAC
>NZ_JBFTQB010001016.1:0-2150 GCF_056398785.1 Paenibacillus sp. 01T422
ATAAAGGAAAGAAGAACCAACCGGACTACCGGTTGGTTCTATATCGTTTACACCTTGCTATGGACTCAGAATTGACTCACTTGCGAGCAAGAAGCTTAACGTTATCTGCTGCATTGAATATCGTACGCTGTTTCCCCTCATAAATAACTGCCGACATCGCCGGAATGGCCTCGTTATCGACTTTTACTTCATGCTCGGAGAAGTTGGCAATGACCTTGATATCATTGCCATATTGCGCGCTTTGGACAAGCCTATCTTCCGTCAACACGGCGAATTTACTCATTTTTTGAGAGACAGCTTGCTGATGGAAAGGGGACCATATCGTCAAGTAATTGAGGATGCTGGCTTTCTCCTGTTCCCAGGTCAAACGGTTCAAATGATACAATGGAGGCACATTGTACAAAAGTCCATATAGCATTTTATCCGCTTCCTCACCTTTAATTTTATAGGTTCCCCATTCCCAATGATTCGTTGTGATAATTGAGTCATTATAGATTAACTTATATAAAGGCAATGCGTACACGGGGTCATTATMGATCTTTTCATACAAGGGTTTAATCGGTACTGACTTGCCGTAACGTTCTGGTATGCCAGAAGCCGCGTAATATCCACCTATATAGAAGGGACTGTTTTTATTATCCCGCATATCCGGATCGCCCCAAGCGATGACCGGGCTCTCAATGCCTTGTGCATAAGCGATGACACCACTGGCGTAATCATTACCACCCTCCGAGCCAACCACCATGTGCTTGTCTTTGGCAAAGTATTTAAATCGGTCTACGCGGGCCATCATATCTTGAAGCTGTGTGGTCGGATGGTCGGGTGAGTAATCGTCGTAGACATCGCCGGTCGCGTCCGAATCGACGAACCACGAGTTATAACCAATACCGTCCTGAAGGATACCCTCAACGCGCTGCTTGACACTAGGCATAGCCAAGGTTGGATTTAATTTTCGACCTCTCTGCAGGAAGCCAGCAATCTTCGAACCATCCTTTTTGGCGATAGTTGCCTTATCAAATAGTGAAGAATCAGGGAAGAACGCAGTATTCCATGAAGGATCGGGTTGCTCCTGAATAGAGTGGTAGGAGTCATAAGGAGCAATTAAGTATCCCGCTTGATTCGCGGCTTCAACCATAGGGGGATTGTTCAGACCGTCAGCCCAGTTGGGAAGTCCGATCCATGCTTTTTGAATCCCCGATTGATGAAACTCGTTGATTAAGTCTGTGGAATCCGCCTGTCCCCAAGTAGAAATATTGGCCGCGGCGTCTTGCAGCACACTTTTGAGCAGCAGTTTGTTTAAATCGTATAATTTTTGTTCACTCAATTTATCGATTCCTTGATCAATAAGTTTCTGCGCCCCATTCCCTGGATTCGGAAACACAGCCCGAGAATAGAAACTTTTTAGTTTAATCCCTTGATTTAATGCACTTAGAACGACTCTTTTCTGATAAGCGTCCATATTGTTCGTCTTGGCGATGTCCTTCTGCACCTGCGCAAACTCGTCGCTGCCTTCGGCCGTACCTGCGAGAAGCTTGACTAACCATTGGCCAAGGGGACCCGAGAGTAACGGCCGGATTTTGGGCCACTGGACATCGTGATCGGTCAGAATCGACTCGCTCCATACATATATTTGTGGCGCCCCATACAGTTTTTGAATATTGGGATTATCCTTCGATTTGTCCTCAAGCGTAACGTATTTCCCGCTTTCTTCGATATAGCTTTTGTAAGGTAGAACTATTTGCTCAGGATCATTACCAGTAACATATAGGCGGAATCCATAGCTTTTTTCTTTATTGATGCTTGGAAATGCATGCGTGAACTGCAGCTGAAGCGATGACGACGTATCAAAATGTACCTCATCATTGAATTTGTTCGTAACGACATAAACGATGGAGAAGGGGTCATTTTTCAAAGCGAAAAAGTCCATAGAGAACGACTCACTCCAAGTGTAGCTCTGATCATCTAAGAAAGTTCGCCAATTCGTATCGTCTGCCGGAATGATCTTTCCCTCGCCAATAGGAAGCACGTAACTCTTTGCTTTCACAGAGGGCCATTGAAACTGTTCTGCGCCAATAGAGTCGAAGTGGATATCGAGATAATTGTTTTTCTTGGCGATACGAACTGTCACTTGCCCCGGATAGGTCCATTTC
>NZ_JBFTQB010001017.1:0-2149 GCF_056398785.1 Paenibacillus sp. 01T422
TCTTTAATCAGACCCATCGCGATACCAGCAACTGGCGCCTTAATTGGAACCCCAGCGTCCATAAGTGCTAATGTACTTGCACAAATACTTGCTTGCGATGTAGATCCGTTGGATTCCAACACCTCAGATACTAGACGAATCGTGTAAGGGAAATCAATTTCGTTAGGAATGATCGGCTCTAAAGCTCTCTCCCCTAGTGCACCATGTCCGATTTCACGACGACCCGGTGGACGAAGCGGTCTTGCTTCACCTACGGAGAACGGTGGGAAATTATAGTGATGCATGAAGCGTTTCGTTTCTGTAAGATCCAAGCCATCCAGAATCTGAACATCGCCTAATGCGCCTAATGTACAAATGCTTAACGCTTGAGTTTGTCCACGTGTGAACAAGCCTGAACCATGTGTACGCGGCAGCAAGTCAATATCGCAGTCAATCGCACGAATTTCTTCCAATTTACGTCCATCTGGTCTTACTTTGTCATGTGTGATCAAACGACGAACTTCTTCTTTAACGATATCATAAAGAGTTTCTTTAACATCGCCTAACAATCCAGGTGTTTCAGCATACAACGTTGTAAAATGTTCCACCGTTTCAGCATTCACAACATCAATTGCTTCTTGTCTTGCATGCTTCTCGGAAATTTTGATGGCATCGACTAGTCTAGCCTGCGCAAAATCACGAACTGCTGTATTTACTTCAGCGTCAACCGTGTGGAGTTTAACCTCCATTTTCGGCTTGCCTGCGATTTCAACCAATTCTTCAATTATCGCAACAATCTTGCGGATTTCATCATGTCCGTACATAATAGCTTCGAGCACTACGTCCTCGGAGACTTCGTTGGCGCCTGCTTCAACCATCATGATTGCGTCTTTCGTTCCAGCAACAGTTAAATGAAGATCACTTTTCTCTGCTGTCTCACCCGTTGGGTTGATAACGAATTGACCATCCACGCGTCCAACAATCACACCGCCAACAGGGCCGTTGAAAGGAACGTCAGAAATTGCTAACGCTGCGGAAGTACCGATCATTGCCGCGATTTCTGGTGGACACTCTTGATCCACGCTCATAACGATGGAGACGATTTGCACATCGTTACGGAAACCTTCTGGGAAAAGCGGACGAATCGGACGATCCGTCAAGCGGCTCGCAAGAATAGCCTTTTCACTTGGGCGACCTTCACGCTTAATAAATCCACCTGGAATCTTACCTACGGAATATAGTCTTTCTTCATAATTCACAGTCAACGGGAAAAAATCCAGGTCTTTCGGTCCACTGGATGCTGTAACTGTACTTAGCACAACCGTATCACCATAGCGAACGGTAACTGCTGCGTTGGCTTGTTTGGCAAGTCTACCCGTTTCAAGAATGAACGGTTTACCGCCAAGTTCCATTTGTACCCTTTTCTCCATAAAATCCTCCTAAGGAAATTTCTTATTCATTATGTGTCTTAATGCGCATTCACAGAAAAGGAGGTCAATAGCCTCAAACTTTAGACTCCGTATGTATTGAGCAAAATGCCTAGCACCCGAGTCATCCTCTATTTCTGCGTAGTCTCTAGTATTTCCTTCTTTTTCCGTTTTAAAAATACAAGAAAAAGCAACCTCGTTGCCATTCTCTGCGCAAGCTTTATCAAGCCCAGCAAAGGAGCAACAGGTTGCTTCTCATTGTCGGTTTTATCGACGCAAACCAAGCTTCACGATCAAAGCACTATAACGGCTTGCATCTTTGTTCTTCACGTATGCTAGAAGCTTACGGCGTTGTCCAACCATTTTAAGCAAACCACGACGGGAGTGGTGATCTTTCTTGTGTGTACGAAGGTGGTTCGTAAGGTTTACAATGTTCTCTGTAAGAATTGCTACTTGTACCTCAGGTGAACCCGTATCGGTATCGTGTACCTTGTGAGTTTGAATCAGTTGCGTTTTGCGCTCTTGTGTTAATGCCATGATTGTTCATCTCCTAAATTCTATTGTATCCCCGTAAGCCTAGAAATCGCCGATGATAGCGTCTATCCAAGCTAAGGTTCATGCCAAAGGAATTGTCCTTTGGGCAACGTTAATCAGTATACCATAATCGCATAGTAGAAGTAAATATTTGATTCCACATAGGAAATTATAATTTATTTTTTGCAGTTTCCGCATCGACCTTGATT
>NZ_JBFTQB010001018.1:0-3269 GCF_056398785.1 Paenibacillus sp. 01T422
GAGTATAACACCCTTGCCTACATCATGATTTTGGATAAACCTGATTTAACTTGGACGAACAGCACGGCTAGTCAATTTTATGACGGCATGATGGATTTTTTCGAATTAAATGATCGATATAAAATTTTGAAAAGCAAAACAGATATTTTGTATCACATTCTTGAGGGTTTTTCCAATATCAGTCATTCCATTCGTGGGTTGTTCGTTGAGTGGATAGTTGTGATTTTAATTGTTATTGAAGTGGCGTTAACGGTATTACAAATTGTAGGCTGGCTTCCTTCCCATTAGAATAATATGAAGTGAGCCTGGAGGAGCAAAAAGCTTGAAGGAAATTTCCTTCAGGCTTTTTTCGTGTTTTAGCATAAAGTTAGCCAAAAAATGATACTATCAAGCATTATAGGATTCTCGTTGGAGGTATAATCATGAGCAGTATGATTTGATTCTTGATGTAGTAGGGAATCGATCCATTTCCACTACAAGCGTGTATTAAGTCCATCTGGCACCTATGTCATGGTAGGAGGTTCTATGGCTCGAATTTTCCAAGTAATGTGCCTGGGACCGTGGATTTCAATGACTGAGAAGGAGCAAATAGGCATCTTGATCCACAAGCCGAACCCAAATGATCAGAACTCTTCGCTGATCGTCGATAATTAGTTGAATTAATAATGGTAATTTCGTTATTTGATGATCTTTTCAAATCTGGGAATGATAATAAGTAATATGGTATCAAGAGGTGTACAAGTTGAATCAGATCCGATGCGATGAATCTCCAATGAAAGAGCAGCTCAAACAACACATACAAGAAATTTCCGACGCGCTTCACCAAAGCTTGAGAATTATAGATAATGAGAATCACTGCATGTTAAGTGATCTAGAGGCGATTCAAGAACGATTTAGGAGAGTTGAGTCGATCGCCGCTTCCTTTTATATGCAATGTTATTTATCAGCCTTCTCTATCCAATATTTGGATCTGACTATTGCTGTTGATCATTTGTCGAAACGCCGCCATGGTGCGTTGATTGTTATCCAGCGAAACGATCCTATTGATGAACATCTTCATAATGGCATTCCAGTAGGAGCCAAAGTATCGTATTCCTTACTTGAATCGATCTTTTACCCTGGGAACCCTTTACACGATGGCGCTGTGTTTATTAGTTATGATCAAATCATCTCAGCAGCGAATGTACTTCCCCTATCAGCAACTATTCTAGAAAATAAAAAGTTGGGCACGCGGCATCGGGCAGCAATCGGCATAACGGAACGAACAGATGCTTTGGCACTTGTTGTATCCGAAGAAACCGGACAAACTTCATTTGCCTATATGGGCCAACTGCATCCGATCATCATGTCGGATGTTATTGTGTAGATTGAGTAGTCAATAGCATTAACGAAAGAAGGCTTTCTTTCATGCGAAACGAGCATGGGGGACGGTCTTTTTTTGATTTATAAATGTGTGAAATTCTGCCCTTGATCACGAGTTAACCGCATTATGGAGATAAGTTTGATCTGATATACTGACGGAGCATGTTCATGAAAGGGGTTTCAAGAAGGCCGTAATCAAAGATTTAAACAATGAAGGAGGCAATTTGCAAATGTCAAAGGGTAAAAAGTTGTTTCACGCAGTTGTAGCATTATTCATTCTTGCTGGGGTTGTGCTTTCACCGCTTACAATCGTGAAAACTGTGTCAGCAGAATCCGTTCCTGCTGCGGCAGTTCCCGTATCGATTTTTCCTTATCAACAGCCTACGAAGTATGCGGCTTCGGTTAACTATAAGCTCAAGGCGAATGGGGTCGAAGTCTTGGTTGTTAAAGCGTATAACGATTATGATTATGCGAATTTCTCGGTATCTGAGGGACCGATTACGTATGAGCTTACGATCCTGAATACGGCCAAAGTTACGGAATATGCCATCAGTCCCAAGAAGCTAGGGATCAAGGCTGATAAGGTCGAAGGGACTACATTAACTTTCACGTCACAAAAAGATGAATATTTAATCGTCATGATGAATGGACGGACTACCAAAATTGTAATTGCGGCAGATCCGTTAGAAACCGATGTTCCAGCCTCTTCAGGAGAAGGCATATTTAATGTGACGCAAGCTCCATATCAGCTCTCAACTACGGGAAATACAACGGGTGTAACTGGGGAAGACAGCCGATTATACAGAGCACTGGTTCAAAGACTCAATGGGAAGACCAGCGACCTGGTGGATCTCAACAGCATTTGATTCTGATAATATTAAAATTTATGGTCGTGGAACGTTAGACGGAAATGGTGCTGCACTATCAGCGGATAAGAGTACGAATAATAAAGGTATGATTAACAATCTGGTAGTGCCAATTGCAACTACGAATTTCAAAATGGATGGTGTTCTCGTCCGAGAATCTGCCGCATGGGCTGTTATGCCCGTACGTTCCAATGATTTGGAATTCACCAATTTAAAATTGTTTAACAGCCTTGGTATGGGCGAAAATGATGGGATCGATATTGTTGAATCGCAAAACGCAGTTGTCAGGAATGCCATTGGCATATCGCTGGATGATCCATTTTCGACAAAAACTTGGAAAGAAGATACGGATATTGCATCAGGTAAAGTGCCTTGGCCAGGCAATCCAGAGCCCGTAAGAAATGTTTTATTCGAGGACGCCATTGCGTGGACTGCTTGTTATGGGTTTAAAATAGGTCAAGGCGTCATGCAGGATCAAGAGAACATCACATTCAGAAATGGCGTTGTSTATAAGGCTGCTGTAGGGTTCGCAATTCACCACAAATATGGGACTGGTGCTGTTAGGAATGTCACCTTTGAGGATATGGATGTTGAGGACATTAGTGGTAAAAACGAGGATAACAGCGCTTGGATGACAATGTTTACTGTGAATGGCGGAGATATTGGCGTTGGACCTGTTACTGGGGTTACAGTGAAAAATATAACTGTCCGTGATGCTGGTGAAAGTTTTGCCAAAATCAAAGGGCAAGAAGGAGCACTGATTACCGGACTCACATTTGAGAATGTGTTCATGCCAGGAAGTACAACACCAGCGAAAACTTTACACGAAATGAATTTTCTAGATAGAGAATATCAGAATGGCGTTACTATCAAACCTGTGCAAGAAACGGAGCCACGACCACGAACCAACCTGGCTCTCAATCAACCAGCTGTTGCATCATCTAATGATGGTTCCGTAGATACGGCGCCGTGGGCATTTGACGGGAATTTAACGACTCGTTTCGGGTCCAAGCGAGGAGTTGACCCTGGCTGGGTGTATGT
>NZ_JBFTQB010001019.1:0-2138 GCF_056398785.1 Paenibacillus sp. 01T422
CTCTAAACTTGCTGCTGACTTGAACTTCACCATCAGATGTCAACTCAAAATACTCCGCGGACTGTTCCAAGGCATCCTTGATGTCTTGTCCGGAAATCCGAATCACTTTCAGTGTGTTCGGGTAAATGTAGTTGGAAACGATGTCTCTCATCGTAATATCAGAAGGGAAACCTGGCGATACGTTATCAAACAAAGCCGTATTCGAAATGGGTGCTCCAGACAGCTCCATTTGGACCCGATTGATGAACTCGATCAGTGCGCTGTCTTTTAATCGAGTCTGCATAGGATCTTTCACCAGCATATCGCCCGTCAGCCTACCGATTGGTTGATCCAGCCACTCTTGGGTTTTCGCTTCATGTGTGCCAACAAGCCCAATGAGCTGTTTGTCAGCTTCAATTCCCGTTACCGAGAGCAGCTCTGATGTCTTGGTGTCGATCCGCCAATTACCTTCAACCATCGAAAGCTCCAACGTCACTTTCCCCAGCGTAACCCCAGCGGTTCCCGGTTGAACGATAGTGACGGCATTGATGGCTTGCCCTGCAATGCTTCGGTGCTGATGCCCTGTCAGGAGCACATCCACCCCTTCAACTTCCATACAAAGCTGATAGCCCTGGTTTTCGCCTGTCAAAGGTTCTGTCGGTTCCCCTGTCTCTAGATGTCTTTCGAAGCCGCCATGATAAGAAACCACAACGACATCCACTTGCTCCTCTTCCTTAAGCATTTTCACCCACTTGTGAGCTGCTTGCACAGCATCTACAAACTGTAGACCTGTGATATGTGCAGGATTTTCCCAATTTGGAATATACGGCGTCGTCAGTCCCAAGATACCGATACGAACACCTTCTGGAAGTTCCTTGATAATGTATGGCTTCCCTAAGAATGGCTCTCCGCTATCTGCGTCTATAATGCTTGCACACAACCACGGGAACTCAGATTCCTTGACCGCTTTACCAAGTACATCAAGACCATAATTAAACTCATGATTCCCGATTACAGCAGCATCATAGCCGATATAGTTGAGTCCAAGCACCATGGGATCCATAGGCTCATTATCCAATCTAGCGTGATGGTAAGCGAGCGGTGTGCCTTGGATAAGATCCCCGTTGTCGATTACAATCACATTGGCTTCTTTCTTCCGCTCATCTGCTACCAATGCCGCTATTTTGGCTAAACCCACTTCGTTCGGCAAGTTATTCGCGTAATGCAAAGGCAGCATATTACCATGTAAATCGCTTGTTTCCAGTATGGTTACTGTACTTTTCTGCACCTTACCAGGTTGAGTCAAGTTCCCCACTCCACAACTTTTTATTTTGTAAATACATACATAACAATTGGCAGTTTAACAAATACTTCACACTATCTTCCATATCTTTTATGTTAATGTTATATTACATCTTAGATAAATAGCAAATTAAATTAAACGGAGGTCAAAAAGAAATGAAAAAATTAACAGTTATCACCCTTTCCATGRTGGTTGTTGCAACAGGTCTGCTTGCAGGCTGTGCAAAAAAGGAAACGCCAGCTCCATCAGCTTCAGCTGGTGCAGCAACGGCTTCACCGTCAGCAGCAGCTTCCGCTAGTCCGGCAGCAGCAGCAGGCTTTGTTCCAAAAGAACTTAAAGTTCAATTCGTTCCTTCCCAAAATGCTGAGACACTTGAAGCAAAAGCAAAACCACTTGAAAAACTTCTCGGGGACAAGCTGGGTATCCCAGTTAAAGTTTCCGTTTCAACTGACTATAACGTTGTAATCGAAGCCATGGCTTCCAAACAAGTTGACGTTGGCTTCTTGCCACCGAGTAACTACGTAGTTGCCCATGATAACCGCAAAGCGGCTGATTTGCTTGCACAAGCGACACGTTTCGGCGTTGACGATGCAACAGGCCAACCAACAACTGAACTCGTGAATTTCTATAAATCCGAAATCCTTGTGAAAGCTGATTCCCCGATCAAATCCGTTGCTGATTTGAAAGGCAAAAAAATGGGCTGGCAAGGTGTTACTTCAGCAGCTGGTTATGTTTACCCGGGTCTGTTGTTAAAAAAAGCTGGCGTTGACCCAGTGAAAGATGTAACAGGCGTACAATTCCAAGGACATGACAAAGCGGTTATCGCGCTTCTTAACGGTCAAGTTGATGCTGTAGG
>NZ_JBFTQB010001020.1:0-2134 GCF_056398785.1 Paenibacillus sp. 01T422
GAGTAGCTTCGGGTCGATTGTGAGCAAATGCGGGATCAGGAGGAAACGTTTTGGATTTAGATACGAAAAATAGCAGTCGTAAGACCGGAAAACGCTGGCTTCATCTAGTGACAGTGGTGATGTTGGCTGTGTTCGTGATATCAACCTTGCTGAGCAACACCCTCTATGGCATGACACTTCCGAAGGTGGCAACACAAATTGTTGGACCCGGACAATTAGATCAGACATATAAAGGCAATGCCTATCTAAAGCCAGTTGAAGTAAGAGCAATTTCGGGACAGTCAGGCTGGAATGTCACCAAGGTGTTAGTACATAAAGGGGAAGACATTCATAAAGGGCAGGTACTTGTGCAGTACAACAATGAGGAAGCCCTAACTCAGCTGCATACAGAGCAAACGTCATTAAACAAACTGATGTTGTCCATGGAGAAACTGGAGTACGACTATATGCAAGCGCAGCATAGTGCAGATCAAGGCAACATCCTCGCTGCCAAAGCCGCGGTGGAGAGCGCCAAGCTCGACATCAGCGCCCAGCAGCAGCGAATCAGTGATCTGAACGCTAAGTTCGTAGCGAATCAATCTCTGCTTGCTCCGTTCGACGGGAAGGTTACGGAGATGAATGCCAAAGAAGGCGTGGCGGCGGTTGCAGGCGCACCCGACATCCTGCTCATGAATACACAGCAAGGATACAAAATTAACCTGCTCATTCCTGTTGCTATTGCCGAGAGTCTCGCTTTCGGTGAATCCATCGAGGTTCAAATTCCTGGTCCAAATAGCCGGGCTATTTCAGGGAAAGTAACTAATCTGGCTGGCGCGGATCTCGGGAATGCCGCATTAACTGAGGATAATAGCGGACTTACGGAGAAATCTGTGGAAACAAATCAATTAACGTTGCTGTTGCAAGATCCATCACTTGTTGGGAATGAAAGGGCTGAAGTGACGATTACCAAAGAAGGGAAAGCCGGCGCGATGCTCGTTTCGAAGACGGCATTGCGGAGTGACCCATCGGGTACATTCGTGTATACGGTCGAAGAGAAGAAAGGTCCGCTTGGCAATGCGTTCCATGCTGTGCGAAGAAGCGTGGAAGTGGTGGAATCGAACGAGCAAGCGGCTGCTGTCGAGGGATTGTTTGGACAAGAATCGGTCATTGTTGAAAGCAGCGAACCGCTTCTGGATGGTAGCCGAGTTCGAGTAATCGAATAAGTGGTTATATATTAGAACACATAAGTAAAGTTATGTAAACAAAAAGGTTAGTTTCACAGGATCGACGATCTTGTGAGACTAGCTTTTTATTTTAAATGTTGCATAATCACGTAAACTTCGGAAGAGTTGGCTATAATAAACTGAAATAGCTTATAATCATACATAATTGTTGTAATCTGCAACACTAAAATTTATTGATTTTTAGCAAAGGGGTCTCATCTCGTATGCAAATTAAAGTACTGGCAATCGCCCCATACCCCGGGTTAAAGGGTCTAATTGAGAATATTGCAAAAGATGATGCTCGGATTAAGATCGACATTGAAGTTGCGGATCTTCATAACGCTCTTCCTATTGTGCATGCTGCCAAAGGAAAATATGATGTCATCTTGAGCCGTGGGGGAACATCAACGTTAATTAAAAATCATGTGACAACACCTGTCGTCGACATTCCTGTTTCCGGTTACGACATTTTGAGAGTGCTCACATTGGTGAAAAATTCAAATAGTAAAGTAGCAATCATAGGTTTTCCTAACATTTGCCGTGGTGTCGCGGAGGTATCCAGCCTGCTTGATTATGAAATTCCCATCTATTCAGTAGATCGGGCTGCTGACGTTCCTGAAGCATTGCAAAAAGCTTTCGAGCATGATGCCCAAATCGTTCTTGGGGATGTCGTCACTGTGAATACAGCCGAACAAATGGGCTATAACGGCATTCTAATTACTAGCGGACGGGAGTCTGTGCTCGAAGCTATTGAAGAAGTGAAGAGAATCTACGAGTTCGTCTGGAAAGCCCAGGAAAGCGAACATTTATTTGAGCATATCCTGGAGCATCACCGGACAGGCGTGATGGCTGTCAACGAAAGCGGCGGCATCCTTTATGCCAATGAGGCAGCCGCGTCTTTATTAGGTTATAACAGCTCCGTTATTCGAGGG
>NZ_JBFTQB010001021.1:0-2127 GCF_056398785.1 Paenibacillus sp. 01T422
TAGAGCAGCTGCTCTTCTTTCGTAAGATCCCCTGACATGAAAATATCAGGATAGTCGCCACTTGCCAGCAGTAACTGTTTTTTCTCCTTCAAAGCTGCTGCTTCGCCCGGTACAAGCTGCCAGTTCAAATGCACATTCGTCTTCTCTTCCAAATATTTGGTAAACCAGTTCGTATTCAGATCAGCAATGTTCGCCGATTGCGGCGCGAAAGCACTCATTGAAATTTTATTTTTGGCGATCGGAAAGCCCGTTACATTCACGTTGCTCCCCCCGTCTGAACTTCCGCCTCCATTCGGAGTAGCGCTGTTCGGGTCGTTGCCGCCCGATGTGCAGCCGACTACAAACGTAGTAATGAATACGATTAGGGCGACCGATTTCCATGTTCTACTGGTTCTTTTAATCCCCATACTCAAACCCTCCTTGTTTGTTTTCGCCAATCCATCTAAGTGGGGGCAAACCTAAGCTATCCAGTGCCTCGCATCCCGCCTCTCATTCTTCCGCCAGAATCAGCCTTTTAGAGACCCAATCAATAGACCCTTCACAAAATGTCTTTGCACAAAAGGATAAAGAATGAGAACAGGCGCACTTGCAACGACGATTAGTGAATATTTAAGCAGCTCCTTCAAACCCTGTCTCTCCGCAAGCTCCCTGACGTCTTTAATCATCGTAGGATCAATCGAGTTCAGGATTAGAATGTTACGTAAAATAAGCTGCAACGGATATAAATTAGCGGTTTTCAAGAAGATCAAGGCTTCAAAATAAGAATTCCAGTAACCAATCGCATACATAAGCACTAGAACTGCAATAATCGGTTTAGATAGCGGGATGACGATTCGTGTTAAAAATTTGAAATCGCTGCATCCGTCCAAATGTGCCGCCTCTGTGAGCTCCGACGGAATCGATGTCTGGAAGAACGTCCTCGCCAGAATAACTTGCCAGACTGATATTGCGCCAGGAATAATCATCGCCCATCTCGTGTCGAGCATCCCTAATCCTTTTACCGTCAAATAATAAGGAATTAAGCCACCACTGAACAGCATCGTGAAAACAAACAAAGCGGTAATCACATTGCGCCCATAAAAGTTTTTGCGAGAAAGTGGATAAGCAGCAGTAATCGTCAACGATACGCTAATTAGCGTCCCTACGACCAGATAGAACAAAGAGTTGCCGTACCCTTTCAAAATTTGCGGGTTCTGAAACACCGCTTGATAGCCTCGTATTGTTGGCTCAACAGGGAGTAGCCACACTTTGCCAGAAATAACAGCGGAGGATGAGCTGAATGACGAGCTTACAATATAAATTAAGGGATACGCTACAACGATTAAGCAGATGATCAAAAACAGATAGACGAAGAATAAATAAACACGATCTATACTGCTTTCAACGATGCGGGTCGTTGATTTTCGTGAATTTAATGCTATGGCTTGCTCCGGATTCATCATATTCAGCCTCCTACCACAAACTCGTCTCGGAATTTTTCCTTGCCACATAATTGACTATAATAAGCAGCAGCAAATTGACGACGGCATTAAATAGTCCGACCGCTRCGGAGAAGCTAAAGTTCGCACCGACTAACCCCATTTTGTACACATAGGTGGAAATAACTTCGGAAGTCCCAACGTTGATTGCATTTTGCATCAGGTACACTTTCTCAAACCCTACATTCATGATTTGCCCTGCATTCAAAATAAGCAAAATCACAGCCGTCGGCATAAGACTCGGCAAATCGATATGAATCATCCGCTGGAAGCGCGATGCCCCATCCACTTTGGCTGCCTCATACAAGTGCGGATCTACCCCAGCGAGAGCTGCAATATAGATGACCGAGGCATATCCCGTAAACTGCCAGACGTCGGATAGGACATAGACGGTCTTGAAATACTCCGGCTTCGACATAATATTTTCTGCTGGAATTCCGAATTTATCTGCCAAAAGATGGACGAAACCAAGCTGTGGAGAAAGGAACAGCATGATGATCGACACCATGATGACGGTGGAAATGAAATAGGGTGCGAATGTGACTAGCTGTACGGCTCTTTTAAACACACCATTTCTCAACTCATTTAAAGCTAAGGCAAGAATGATCGGCGCTGGAAAGCCTACAACTAGCGAATATAGGCTTAATAG
>NZ_JBFTQB010001022.1:0-2119 GCF_056398785.1 Paenibacillus sp. 01T422
ACGCTGCACAGCTGCACTCAGGTGATCCCGTTGATATTACGATAGATGGCTATATGATTACGAAAACGGGTAAGATTCGAAGCATCTCTAAAGATCCGAAATCGGATGGAAAGGGCGGGAAAGTAGTCGATATTGATATTGACGTCCTTAATGATAATTCCATGGATGCTGGTACGACTGTACTGGGTAGCGTGACAATCGGCGGACGTGCGGTTGATTCGCAAGCGAAAGCTGCACTTGAATATGTGAAAGTCACAACTGTTCTGGCAGGTACAACGGGTACGGTGTCTACGATGCCTATGAAAACAGGGAATATGGTTCGTCAAGGGGATATAATCGCAACGTTTGCCAACGATACGATTGGCGATGATATTCTCACGAAACAGTCTGCTCTTGAGCGTGCGAAGCTGAAAGTAGATTCGGCGCAAGACAAGGTTAATGGACTTCAAATATTAGCGCCATTTGATGGTGTTTTCTCAACCGACTTTGTTAACAAACGCAATGATATCCTTAGTCTTTTACAAGTTGGAACCAAAGTTAGCAGTGGTATGCAATTAGGTGCCGTAGCCAGTATTGCCAAAATGCAGCTTCCGGTGCAGGTGGATGAGTTAGACTTGCCTAACATCAAGCTTGGCATGAAGGCAGAAATCAAGGTCGATTCTTATCCAGGCCGTATTTTCCCTGCTGAAGTTACGCAAATTTCTTCGGTTGGTACGACAACGAACGGTGTCACGGCCTATGACGTTGTATTGGCTGCTGACAACAAAGATAACGTGTTGAAATATGGCATGACGGCGACTGGTGAAATTTTGATTCAAGACAAGAAAGACGCGATTTACATACCGCCTGAAGCGTTGCAATTGCAGAAGGGCAAGCGGATTGTCACATTGAAAAAAGCGGATGGAACCGTAGAAGCCGAGCATGAAGTAAAAATCGGCATTCGTTCGAAAACGCAAATTGAAATCACGGAAGGTCTGAACGAAGGGGATAAAGTTGTTCTTCCTAATGCTGTGAAAAGACAACAGAACCTCAGTCAAGATGAGATTAATCGCTTAAGACAGCAGTTCCAACAAAACGGCGGAGCAGGTGGAGCTGGCGGAGGTGGAGCAGGTGGATTCCAAGGCGGTGGTGGCGGAGCAGGTGGAGCAGGTGGAGCTACCCGGACTAATGGCGGTGGTGGAGGCGGCGGTGGCGCTAACAGATAATACTGCCAGGAAAGGAGTTATTGCGGTATGAATATCATTGAGCTAAAAGATATTGTCAAAACCTATAAACGCGGTTTAGAAGATCTACCTATCCTGCGCAGCATATCGCTTTCTGTTGAAGAAGGCGACTTCGTAGCAATCATCGGGCCCAGTGGGTCCGGTAAATCAACGCTTATGAATACCATTGGGCTCCTGGATGTTCCGACATCGGGCAGCTACATCCTGGACGGTGTAGTAACCGAGCGTATGAGTGATAATGAGCTCGCTGCGCTTCGTAATCAAAAGATCGGCTTTATTTTTCAACAATTTAATCTATTACCCCGTTTATCAGCGATGGAAAATGTGGAGTTACCGATGATTTATGCCGGTATTCCAAGAAAAGAACGACGGGAGCGGGCGCACGAAATGCTCAAAATGCTCGGGATGGGCGAGCGGGGCCATCATAAGCCTAGCGAGCTATCCGGGGGTCAACAGCAACGTGTTGCTATTGCCAGAGCCCTTGCCATTTCGCCATCGCTCATCTTGGCGGATGAACCGACAGGAGCTCTGGATTCCCGAACAGGGGAAGAAGTATTGGAGTTAATTCTGCAATTGAATGCGCAAGGAAATACGATTGTTCTGATTACCCATGATCATCACATTGCTGATAATGCCAAACGCGTCGTTGCCCTTCGTGACGGCGTCATCATTGATGATTACCGGAACGCTGACAAAAGCGATGTTAAGCAAGAGGTGAGCGTATGAAGGTAAATGAACTGCTCAGAATGTCGCTGCAGACGATCATCTCAAGTCCGCTGCGTACTTTTCTGACAATGCTGGGGGTTATTATCGGAGTTAGCTCTGTCGTCACGCTAGTGTCGATTGGGCAAGGGACTTCAGAACAAATCGCCAAGCAGTATGAAAATATGGGGACG
>NZ_JBFTQB010001023.1:0-2118 GCF_056398785.1 Paenibacillus sp. 01T422
TCTCCAAATAGAGGACTCTAGTTCCCTTAGTCAGATGCTGATCTTACTCCGCCGTTACCTTTTGCATTTTGGCAGGATTGTTAATTTTGTAAGGCACAGGATGCTTGCTAAGCTTCTTAGCTACGATTTTGCATTCAAAAGTGACGGTATCTCCGACTTCGAGCTCCAGCTTTTTCAACGTGTTGCTGTGACTTGACCAAGCTGTGCCGATCTCCATCGCAGGATCTGTAATAGCAACAGCTTCATAAATAATGACCTCATCGTCATTATCGGAGAAATTGTTCGGGACGGTTGTGAATTCTTGGACCGTTGCTATCATTTTCACTTTATCTTCAGGCAGCTCAAGCTTTGGCGCCTTCTCTTTTTTTGCTGCTTTCTCTTTCGGCTGTTTTGTTTTCGGAGCCTTTACTTCTTCGGCCTCTTGCTCGGCAGAAGCGGATTCATCTGCTATAGATTCCACTATAGCCGATGCTTCGGTTTCAGGCTCTGCAACTTCAGTTCCAGCAGTCTCATCTGCTGCAACTGTAAGTCTTTGGCTGTAATTGGCCGCTTGCATCTCCTTCAGATAGGAAGGGTGAATGCAATGCAGCTGTTTATTGTCGAATGCAATGACAGCCGTCATTTTATCCACCAAGCCGACGATGTCGCAAGGCAAGTTCATGCCGTTGTTTTTGTAGTAAAATGCTTTCGTTTTGGCCGCTTTCTCAGAGAGCAAGCCCCATTCTTTGCACTGCTCCAGTTGCTCGGTTTCATCCTCGAAGGTTGTGTAGTTTTCGGGCTGAATGGTGAATGCAAGTACCATGTTCGGTGCCGCCTTTCTATGTATCTATAAAATAAGGTTCCATTATTGTTCTAATCGGAAGTCATCCGTTTTCTCGCCGTCTTCCCATATTTCCACAAATAGGGCTTCGCTATTATCAAAATCAGCAGGCGTGAACGATAGCGCTTTCTCCTCGTCGGTACCTACATAAACATTTTCCATTTCTTCGCCGTCGAAAGAGAGAATGACGTATATTTTCATGCCAAAATGCCTCCAAATAAGTTGATATGAATTATTATAACACAATCGTCCAAAAGTTCGCATGAGGTGGCTTCGGCTGAAATGATAAAAACAAGCTGCCTTCAGGCAACTTGTTTTTTGGTCGGTGCTAGTAGTGAAGGGAGAGACCATATTCCCCTGAAGCTGAAGACGAATTATTCAAGAGAGCTACAAACCCAATATCACCGTAAGTTCTTGTGAATGTACTGCCTACTGGCACCGTAAAGGTATCAATAGATGCTCCAATTGAGTTGCGAATGGTCACATCTACGTTTCCTCCACTTGATGCTTTTACACTAACAGAACCGCTAATTGGCAATGGCGGGATGGCAGGAGCTGAAGTATCAATCGCGTACACGGTTAATGACATGCCGGCAGTTATCATAAACGTGCCGCAAATATCGTCATTAAAAGAACCCCTGTTGTTGCATAGACAAGGCATACAATCATCTCCTACGGATCTTAGTTTGTTAAATCATTACTTTACTATTAATGCTGGATGATTGTAGTTGGTATAGATACTAACATAGCAGCTCGTCTATATTTAGAAATATGTTCATCTACCTAGCAACTCTATGATTTACAGGTGATTTGCTCCGTTTCTTCTTTTACTAGGCAGATCTCGTCTTTGCGTGGGATGTCATTTATGATCTGTGGTCGAGGCTTAATAACGGTTATTTTTTTCTTAGGATTCTTACGTTTTTTTATAGCAAAATAATGTGCAGTGATGGAGAATTGGCCTACGCTTTTAAGCTCTGCAGAGCTTGAGGAGCTTATTTCCAGGCTTGCGACAGCTCCCAATGTAATTGATTTCGTTTGATTAAGTTCCGTTAGTGTGAACAAGGTGACATCGGAAAGCCCATCCCCTGTTGTATCTGCTTTAACCGTCAACGTACAATGTGGACTCTGGTTCCGTACCGTAATCGTTCCAAAAGGAAGATTGCGCCCCGTATTAGCTGTCCGCCAGTATTGCACGCTTTCTCCATTGCTTTCTTGAGAAATGCTGCCGCATATTTCATCCGTTACGAGTGGTTTTCGAAGTGGAGATGTTTTCCTCTTTCTACAGATCATCTTTTTAG
>NZ_JBFTQB010001024.1:0-2112 GCF_056398785.1 Paenibacillus sp. 01T422
CTGAATGTGGAAGAGCTCGCGATTCAAATGAAAGTGAAAATGGAAGTGGTGGACAATACGCTCGACTTGAAGTTCACCGAGATCCTGGAGAACGGAACGACGAAAGTGAAAACCATCGAATTCCCGAACCATAGTTTGGTCTCCGTCTCTTCGACACAGCCCAAAGCACAGGAGACAGCAGCGTGGTTTACCGGCGAGTGGAATAAAGTTTTCGAGGAATATAACGATTTGAAAAATGGGGCGCAGAACTTGAATCCGAGCGGACGTACCTTCGGGTTCGTCAATTCCGATAAGTTGGCGGCAACGATCATCAATAATGTCATCAATGGCAACGATAAAGTACGTGCTAGTGTATCTGACGCAGCGCCAGGCGAGAAAATTGCAGCGCTCGCTAACGGCGCATGGACATATCGCGAAAGCATGGTTGCCCCAGCTCCGGAGGCGCTGCCATGGTCGAAAGTTATTATTACTCCTGACGCTAATCATGACGGGGTTCTGGACTGGCAGGACGGTGCGATTGTGTACCGCAGTCATTCCGATATGCCGTACGGCAGCGACATGATTAAAAATAATATTTCATGGATCAGCATGAATATCGCAACGACAGGTATGCCATTCCTGCGTTCACTGGATAATGGCAAGAAGATTGCTCACTTGACTGACGGCTTCGGCCAAATTGTGCTGCAGAAGGGGTATCAAGCGGAAGGACACGATGATTCGCATCCTGACTATGGCGGTCATATTGGGATTCGCCAGGGCGGGAAGGAGGATTTCAACTACTTCCTGACGGAAGGCAAAAAGTATAACATCAAAGGCGGTGTGCACATCAATGCCACGGAATACCATTTGGATGCCTTCCAAACCAAGATGGCTAATATGATTACACCGCTGAGCAAAGGGTGGGGTTGGCTCGATCAGGCCTACTATGTCGACCAGCGCAAAGACATTGAGTCAGGCGAATTGAAACGTCGCTTGGATATGCTGAAAGATGACACAGGAAACAATCTCGACTTCGTGTATGTTGATGTTTATACAGGAGCTGGATGGAATGCGAAGAAGCTCGCCGAATACATTAACGGCAACGGCTGGATGCTCGGTACCGAATTCGCCGGTCCGCTGCAAGAACAAGCGGCATGGGTTCATTGGGGGACAGATCCGGGTTACCCGAACGAAGGAGATAATAGCAAAATCGTTCGTTTTATTCGCAACAGCAATGTGGACGGGTTCATGAGCGATCCGCTTTTGAAAGGCAACAAGCAGTCCGGTGTTGGTTACTGGCAGCCTAACTCCCAATTCTACAGCTATCAAGAAGTGACCAAAACGTTTTTTAATCAAAACTTGCCGACGAAGTACATGCAGTATTTCCCGATTACGAAAATGACGAACGATCGTGTGGATTTTGAAGGAAATGTATCGGTTGCAAGAGCAAGTGATGGGAAAGTCCATTTGACCAAAGATGGCAATGATATTGCGATTATGACTGACTCCAGCAATGTGAGTAACAGTACGGTATTCATCCCATGGGATCCAGTGAAAGAAGACAAGATTTACCACTGGAATCCGGCTGGTGGCAGCACAACATGGAAGCTCCCTGCCTCATGGAGCGGTGTGCAGACTGCGAAGCTGTATAAGCTTACTGATGTAGAGCGTCAGTTCGCTGGGGATGTGAACGTATCGAATGGACAAGTGACTCTGACAGCTGAGTCCAATGTCGGTTATGTGCTGTATAAGACAGCAGCGCCGCAAGAGGCGGAAACGATCTGGGGCGACGGTAGTCCGGTCAAAGATCCAGGCTTTGACAGCCATAAATGGGGGACTTGGAACAAATCATCTTCCGCTGGAACAACGGATCACATCAGCTTCAAGAAAAACAGCAACGCTGACGATTATCTGGAAATCAAAGGCCCTCAAGATGCGAAGGTTGAGCAGGTTATCACAGGACTTGAGCCCGGTAAAACTTACAGCGCATCCGTCTGGGTCAATGTATATGGAACGGACCGCAGATCCGCCATTAGCGTGAAACAAGGTGACAAGGAAGTTTCTAATTACTTGGAGGATACGAAGCTGAAGTTTTTCGCTCCGCAGCACAAGTATTACAACACGAACTTCCAG
>NZ_JBFTQB010001025.1:0-2107 GCF_056398785.1 Paenibacillus sp. 01T422
ACTCACTACTCACCACTCACCACTCACCACTCACCACTCACCACTCACCACTCACCACTCACCACTCACCACTCACCACTCACCACTCACCACTCACCACTTACCACTTACCACTCACCACTTACCACTCACCACTCAGCCCACTCTACTCACAAATCCACACCTCCCCCTCACGCCAAACAAATTAAAAAAAACTGCCAGCCCAAGCAGGTTTCCTGCTCCAAGCTGACAGCTTCATTACTTACTCCTCACCACACTAGCATCTTACGGGTGAGGGATCTATCTTCTACACATGAACAGCACTAGCCTCCTGCCTCTTCGCAGCTTCAAGCCTGCTTGAACCCACGAACATTGCGGTAATGAAGCCGATAATTCCTACGCAAATGCTGAGAATGAACCCGTGATTAATTGCGGTCGCCAACGCTCCTTGCAGGAACTGACGGATCTCCGGCGGAATCGTTCCGCCTGCATGCATGAGCAGCTCTGGATTCGCCAGAGTGCTAACTTTATCAGCAGGAATGCCAGCTTTAGCCGCTCCGTCTGCAATCAGATGACTCAAATTATTATTAACGATTGTGGACATAATCGACGCACCCATGATTCCCCCGATGCTGCGCCAGAAGCCAACAATAGAGGAGCTGACACCCATATATTTAGGGTCAACATTTGCGGCGATCGCACTCTGTGCAACGCTCATCAACGGTCCGACTGCACCGAAACCAAGCAGAATCATAAGAGCAATCATATACCCGCTAGAAGCGGTCGGGCCAACTTTGGTCAGCAGCAAAGCAACAACAATGGTCATCGTCATACTGACTAACAGCAGTGGACGGAACGCGAATTTGGATTGCAAAAAGCCGAAAAGAACAGCACCACAAATGAGGGAGGCCATCATCGGCGTCAGCACGCCATTAGAATTGGTGTGGCCTAACACCGCGACGGAGAAAATAGGCAGATAGGTGATAGCAGAGAACATCAGCACACCTTGGCAGAAGACGATGATACTGGTTCCGAGCACCATTTTGTTCTTGAAAATGCTGAGTGGAAGAACCGGCTCGGCAGCCCGCTTTTCGACCTGGATGAATAAGACTGCGAAAATCACCGATACAGCGAACAAGCCGATTTCCTGCCAGGAGCTCCAAGCGTAATCTTTCCCGCCCCATTCCAGCGCCAGCATGAGCGAAACGGTTGTGATAATGAGAAATATTGTTCCAAGATAATCAATTTTTGGTTTGCGTTCCGAACGTGTCTCTTTCAACGCAATGATCAGAACGAGCATAGAAGCCAAACCGATCGGCACGTTAATGTAGAAATTCCATCTCCAACCCAGATGCTCGGCAATAAAACTGCCCAACTGTGGACCAGCTACGGAAGAAAGGCCGAAAATCGCCCCGAAAACCCCTGACATTTTGGCAGCATCCTTCGGATCGTTAAAGATCGTATAGATGATCGTGAAACTAATGGGTAGCAGCGCGCCAGAACCGATCCCCTGAATAACCCTGAATATAATCAGCTGATCCACGTTTTGCGCCATCCCGCATAAGGCTGAACCCACCAGAAACAAGCCGATCCCGATCAGATAAAACATTTTTCTGCCGAATAAATCCGACATTTTTCCAAACACTAGCATGGTACTCGTCGCCGCCAGCATATACGCGGTAAACACCCAGCTGATTTTATCAAACACGTTGAAATCCTCGCTTAGCTTGCTAATGCAGGAGGCCACAATTGTATTATCCAAAGATGACATCAATAAGCCTAACGCCATGGCTAAAATAATCAGCTTCTTATTTGAACCTGAACTATTCACGTTAATCCCTCTTCTCATTCTCTAAATTTCTAAGCCGAACCAGACCTTCCGTAATCATCTCTAACTTAGCTTCATAATTCTTCATACCGATCTGAATACAGATAACTTGCGATGGCTGCATCTCGTCCTTGTATAACGCGCACATGTCTTTCAATTGATCTAACTGATCTATGATTTGAATCTGCGCCTTCTCCAGCCACTCGATGATCTTGCTATTACCCACAAATTCGCCAAAAAACAGCCTCATCAGGAAATCTGATTTCACATTCTCGTCTTCAATAGGGCTGTACAGATAGT
>NZ_JBFTQB010001026.1:0-2106 GCF_056398785.1 Paenibacillus sp. 01T422
GACTCATTCAGCTAACGAAGGTGCTCGCGTTGGAATGGGCGCCTTATAACATTACGGTGAACGCACTTTGCCCTGGTCCAATTGCAACGGAGCTGAACACGGTTGTGATGAATAATCCGGAAGCCAATCGCTTTTTTATCGACAATATCGCGTTGGGACGTTGGGGCAGACCTGAGGAAATCATTGGGGCTATTATTTATATGGCATCGGAAGCGTCCAGCTTTATGACAGGGGCTTCGATGGTTGTTGATGGCGGTTGGACGGCGAGATAGAAGGGAAAAGGTGAACTCGGATGAAACTTGGTCTTGCTGTATATGGCACTACGTTTATGATGGGCATCCATCCTCGTTCGACACGTCCGCGTATTACGGCATCTCAATTGCTTGAACAGGCGACGCAGTATGGGCTCCAAGGCATTGAGCTTCCGCTGTCACTGCTTGAGGGAGAGGATGCAGCAGCGTTAACTCGTCATGCTAAAGAACGAGGGCAGTATCTCGTCGTGGCCTCAGGGGGCTATGATCCGAAGCCCCTTAAGGAAGTTATTGAAGCGGCTGCGAGACTAGGCGCTCCAACCGTCCGCACGGTTGTGGGCGGTGCGGATTTTGGCGGCGACCGACGCAGAATGGCAGGGCGGTGGTCGTCATTTTTACAGGAAGTGTTATCAGGGCTAGGAGAGGCGGCAAGGGCGGCAGAACAGGCAGGCGTGGTGTTGGCGGTGGAGAATCATCAGGATTTGGCTTCCGAGGAGCTGCTCTGGCTCTGTAAGGAGATCGGCTCGCCATACTTCGGCATTACGCTGGATACGGGCAATCCGCTGGCGACGGCAGAGGAACCGGTTGATTTCGCAAGGAGGCTCGGACCACACCTTAAGCATGTGCACATGAAGGACTATTGGATTCATATGAGCGATGATGGCTATCGCCTCGTGCGTTCTCCGTTAGGCCAGGGCGTCGTAGATTTCGCTGCACTGCTGAACGTGTTTGCTGAATATTGTCCGAAGGTCAATATGTCGATGGAGCTCGGAGCGCTTGAAGCGCGCCACACGAGAGTGCTCTGCGAGGATTACTGGCAGGATTACCCTCAGCGGTCAGCAGCGCAGCTTGCCAATCTATTGCGTTTCGTGCAGGGGAATGCCAGACCGACGGGAGATTGGCGAACCCCTTTTGAAAAGAACGCCCCGGAAGAGGACATTATCGCCTATGAACAGCGGCAGTTCTTAACGAGTTTGTCTTATTTGCAAAATTTGCTGCAAGCACACAACACGGCTTCGCAGACGATGTAACGGGAAAGGGGATGGACGTAGGATGCATATTGATCTATCTGGAAAAGTGGCAATTGTCACCGGTGCCGGCCGGGGGATCGGGAAAGTAATCGCCATGGCACTTGCTAGGGAAGGCGTAACTACTGTTGTCACCGACATTAATGAATCGTACTTGGGGGACGTTCAGAAGGAATTTGACCAAAGCGGCTGCAAGGGAAGTACGTACCCATGCGATGTGCGCAACTATGCTCAGATTCAGGAAGTTGTTCAACAAGTCGTGGATACGTATGGTCATATTGATATTTTGGTGAATAATGCGGGGGTCGCTGGAGGAGCACCTGTGGATATCCTCTCGGAAGAGGTATGGGATCTGAACCTGGATATTAATTTGAAAGGCACCTTTCTGATGTGCAAGGCCGTGGCGCCTGTCATGAAGCAGCAAAGATCGGGCCGGATCATGAATGCCGCCTCTTTCGCTGCAATCGTTCCGAGCTACGGAAGTGCCGCTTATGCCTCATCCAAAGCCGGCGTGGAACAATTCACCCGGGTACTGGCTGGTGAGCTGGGACCGTGGAACATTACGGTGAACTGTTATGCCCCGGGGATGATTCCGACGGACATGAATCATTTCGCCGAGCTTAAAGAGCCCCAGCAGCAGCGCTTGCTCGACACCCTGACGCTGCGCCGATGGGGTGAGAAGGYAGATGTTGCTAACCTGATCTGCTTCCTCGCTTCCGACTATGCCGGCTATATCACCGGTACGATGATTGATATCAGCGGTGGGAAGCTAACCACACAAATCCCAAGGATGGCGTATGAGAAAGCAGCAGCCGAGGGGGCTTACG
>NZ_JBFTQB010001027.1:0-2106 GCF_056398785.1 Paenibacillus sp. 01T422
GTCCAGTGATGCGACCTATGACAAATTTCGTCAGTCTAGCAGTTTGATCGGGGATGCGCCCAATACGAACTTGCTGCATAAAGTCCAAACGCAGACCGAAGCGGTGCTCAGCTATCCGTTTGATGAAGGTAGCGGCCAATCGGCTGGCGATATGTCCGGCAATGGCTATAACGGTACTTTAAGCGGTGTTCAGTGGACGAATGGAGTGACAGGGCAAGCGGCGCTGTTCAGCAAGCCTGGTGATCACATCACGACTGGGTTGACGACAAAAGGGTTTCCGTGGACGGTATCGGCTTGGGTGAATATGACGGATAGCACGCAGCCGGAAGCGATTCTGCTCGAATCCGCAGATGCCTCGATTAAATTAAAGCAGAAGGAAACGGGCAAAGTCGGCTTCTCCCGTGAGGGCTTTGATTTCAGCTTCAATACGGCGATTCCGACAGGACGATTTGTGCATGTTGCTTTGAAAGGGGATTTAAGCGGGACGTCGCTGTTTATTGACGGGGAGCTGAAAGATAAACTGACGGAGACGACACTGCTTCCTGCGGCTGTCGTAGGTAGTGCGACACAGGCTTTCCAAGGTGCGCTGGACGATCTGAAAATCGTAGATCGCGCGTTGACTGGGAAGGAAATCGCGGTTGCTGCCGGCTCGCCGCCATGGACAATTAACATTGCTGCACGCCAGTCGGCAGTGGCTTCATCAGAGGAAGTCAATTATTTAACGGCTAACCTTGCTTTTGATGAGGATGAGTCGAAAAATTCCCGTTGGGCATCTAAATATACCGACAACGAATGGATTTACGTGGATCTCGGCAAAAACTACGACATTAACAAGGTTATTCTGAAATGGGAACCCGCCTACGCCAAAGGGTATAAAATTCAAGTTTCGAACGACGCACAGACTTGGAAAGATGCCTATACGACGAACGCAGGCGTCGGCGGCACGGAAGTTATTAAGTTCCCTACAGAAAATGCCCGTTATGTGAAAATGCAAGGCGTAAAACGGGCTGGTACGTATGGCTATTCCTTGTATGAGTTCGAAGTCTATCAGCCGAATCCGAACGATACACCGATAACTGTACCGGATCCCATTCGCTACGAGCAAACATTTGAGACGAATCAACTGGGCGGATGGCAGCACATGATCGGGGCTGGAACAGGCAGTATGGCGGTTGTTAGCGATTCGTCCCAAGCAAGCCAATACGCGCTGCAGCTGACAGCAAACAATACGAGCAATGTCTTTATTGATAAGAATTCACCGGACATCAAAGATGGTGAAATTGAATTTAAAGTTACGCCGACAAATACGGGTAATATTCGTTCAGGCGTCATATTCCGTTACACGAACAATGATTCGTGGGCATCGGTCGGTTACGATAACGGCAGTTGGTATTGGGTGAACGCCCAAGACAGCTATGGGCTGCTGACGAACAATGCGGCAGCTAAGCTAAGTAAAGGCGTCACTGCAACGGTCAAAATCAAATTCGAAGGATCGCTAGTGACCTTGTTCGTGAATGGTACACAATATTATGAAGGCAGCTTAGCCTCAATTCCGATTGCGGAAGGCAAGATGGGGGCTAGAGTATTTGGGCCTACAGTCGCTCAGTACGACAACTTTAAATATCGCAATAATGTGGCGGATTCGGTAGTAGCTGTAACCAGCGTTCAGCTGGATAAGTCGGCGCTTACGTTGAAGGAAGGCGAGACTTCTGAAATTGCGGCAACGGTACTGCCGAATAATGCGACTAATAAACTTGTAACTTGGTCGAGCAGCAATGAGAACGTTGCGATAGTGGCGTCGATTGGTGGGAAAATCGTTGTTACTGCGCTGAAGGCGGGAATTGCGAAAATCAAGGCAACAACGACAGATGGCGCTTTTACAGCGGAGAGTACGATTACCGTAGAGGCATTGTCAGGTCATGGATTACGTGTCTTGACTTACAACATTCATCATGGCGCAGGGAAGGATAACATTGTAAATTTACCTCGCATTGCCGACGTAATTAAGAGTTTGAATCCGGATATCGTTGCTTTGCAAGAGGTGGATAAAAATGTCCCAAGAAGCGGTAACGTCGATCAGGCTGCGAAATTGGCTGAGTTGACGGG
>NZ_JBFTQB010001028.1:0-3276 GCF_056398785.1 Paenibacillus sp. 01T422
GCGATAAAGCCGCCAATCATGGTAAGAACAAGGACGACCAAAACTCGAATAATGCGAGTTCGGAGTTCGGATAAATGATCAACCAGTGACATCATTTCTTTTAATTGCATAGAAGGCACCTCCAACTCTCAGTTTGCCTTACGAACCTGCCAACATGCGCTTGAGCTCAACGGTGTGGAAGCCGTCCGACATTTTCATGTGAATGTCCATAATCAGTTGGATATCCTCGAAAGAATATTTGCGCACGCCACCTTTGCTCCTCTCCGGAAAAATAAGCTTCCGATCCTCGTAGTAGCGAATTTGCCTCTCCGATAACCCGGTTAATTCACTGACCACTCCAATTTGTATCACTTTCTTTTGCGTCATCTTCGTTATCATCGTCATCCAACCTCCAATTATGTAAGTTAAACTAACATATAAGTGACGTAAACATAAGTAAACTCTATCATTTCGGCAAAAACAGATCAAATAATCCATTTTTATCCTGGTATAAGTTTAATTTATGTAATGTAACCTTACACAAACTAATGACGAAACCATTTTCCGTTGGTATGTTTAATGTGCGGTTTATCCAAACACGAACGAGGAGATGGGAGCATGGAGAAGACACCGATGAAAGAAGATCAAATTACACGTAGACAATTTTTGACTACAGTCGGAAAAGTAGGAGGGTCAGCCGCACTTTTCAGTGTTTTGGATTATGCCCGTAAATTTGGCGTAGCGATCGAGCCTTTTAACAATGTGAACGAAAGTGGCTACTATTACAATGAAAATGTTGGCGAATTATCAGGTGTGAAAATTCCGAAGCGCCAAGCCAAAGCAGACGTAAGAGGGTATGTTGCGGAAATGCTGGCGAAAGCTGTGAATCAGAAGGCGCTGGATCTCCCTCTAACAACGGAAGAGAAAGCGAAGCTTGTCGCGTACTTGAAAACCGAAGGGGATCTTAATGCGGATCTGTTCTATAAAGGTTCGGAGCGGGCCGGATACACCGAGGAGCCAGGCGGTAAATTCGACTCCGGCGTCCGGAAAGATCCATTCAGCTTAAAGGCCATCATTAATTCCGGTTTTGGACAATTTTTTAGCAGTGAATACTCTTATGATCAGCAAATGATGATGTTCCACCCGGTTGGCGGGATGGATATGATTGCCAAAGCTTTTGAGAAGCGTGTCAGTGACAAAATTGAGTTCCATTCCGAAGTGCAAGAAATCAAACAATCATCCGAAGGCGTGCGCATYCTGTATAAAGATTTGAATACAGGTGCTAGCAAAGAGGTTTCAGGAGACTTCTGTATCTGTACTATTCCGCTCCCTGTTCTCAACGATATTAAGGCTGATTTTTCCGCTGAAATGAGGACCGCTATTTCCAAGATTGCTTATGCATCAGCTGGTAAAATCGGTCTTCAATTCAAACGTCGCTTCTGGGAGGAAGATGAATTCATCTACGGCGGAAGCACGCTGACGAATATGGATATTTCCAGCATCTATTACCCGCCTACGGATTATTTTGCCAAAAAAGGGCTTCTGCTCGGCTACTACGCCTTCGGTGGAAATGCGGATAAACTAGGTAAAATGACACCGGCCCAGCGTGAAGATTATGCAATAAGCCAAGGCGCCAAGATTCATCCGCAATATCCTAAAGAATTCGAAGCTTCGTTCTCTATCGACTGGAAGAAGATCAAGTATAATCTGGGTGGATGGGCTTCATATACGGCAGATGATCGTAAAACCTACTATCCGACTTTATGCAAGCCGGACGGCCGTATTTATTTGGCAGGGGAGCACATCAGCTATATTACCGCTTGGCAAGCAGGTGCTATTGAGTCTGCTAGAAAAGTAGTCACCGAGATTCATGAGCGCGTCATGAAAGAGTAGACAAAGGGAGCGATGAACGATGATCTTAACTAAAAAAGTGAAAACAATTGCAGCTGTCACCATAGGTTCATGTCTCATTTGTGTTAGCGCTTATGCAGCGGGAGCTGAAAAGACGAATAAATATACAGCTGAACCTATTAACGAAGTTGAGTTCTACGGCAATCCGAGCTCTTCAATTGCTGCGGGCGTATCCGTCCCGGCTGGCTCCTCCTATTTGTTCACAAGCGGTACCGTACCGCCAGTTATTAATAAAGAAGGCAAAACGATCTATGAGCGTTATGGGGATACCAAAACGCAAGGTATCGGGATTTTGAAGGAGATCGAAAAGCAATTGAAGGAGAAAGGTTTAACGCTTGCCGATGTTGCCTATCTGCGGGTCTATGTAACAGCTGATGCCGCCAAAGACAATAAGTTTGATTATCAAGGCTGGTTTGATGCTTATGCCCAATTCTTCGGTACAGAAGCAAATCCAGTTAAACCGGCGCGTTCCACGGTTGGCGTGGCAGGTCTCGTCAGTTCTGACTGGCTGATCGAAATCGAAGCGGTAGCGGTAAAAGCAAAGGCTTAACTTACAGTGCGAATAAACGAAACTGATAAACGAAACAAATAAACGAAAAACCTGTACCTGCGATCCTCATCATTTGCGAGGGGAGCAAGTGCAGTTTTTTTTGCCTATAAAAAACACTGGTAAGGCTAGGTTTTACACAATTGTTGGAAGGTTGAATGTGGTATAGTGTGCTCACGCAAAAGGCTGCCATTTCATTCCAACATTTGGAGGGATCGCGATTGAAGCTAAGCACGAATGTAGATGTTAGAAAAGAACCGTTCCACCTGAACCATTACAAGATTAGCCGTAAACTCACGTGGGAAATATACCATGCTCACCCTTGCATGGAGTTCCTGTATGTCTACGAGGGGAATGGCCGTGTCGAGGTGAATAAGCAGGTTTTCCCTATTGAACCTGGTACACTGCTTGTATTTCAGCCATTTCAATTGCACCGGATTCATATGAAGGGACCGTTCATCCGGTCCATCCTCATGTTTGATCCCTATAAGCTGGATGCTGCTCTGCTCGCTTTCAGCGGAATTCGCCAATGGTACAATATCCTCTGGAAGCAGCCGTTACTACGTCAGGCTATAGGGGATCAGCAGCATGTGGCAGCTTTATTTGAGCGACTCCACCAGAGGTTGGCGCGTCTACCCATTCATAAACAGCAGGAGGAATTCGTTTTATCGCTTTTAGCTATTCTTCAAGGGATTGAACCTGTTAGAAAAAAGTTGCATGACGGGCTTGAAGACAGGTTGAGACCACGTTATTCTCATACGGCCATGCAGATGATCGAATGGATTGAACTTCACTATAAAGAGAAATTTGATTTACATCGGATGTCCGAGGACTTACAC
>NZ_JBFTQB010001029.1:0-2086 GCF_056398785.1 Paenibacillus sp. 01T422
GGATTACTGACAGGCAGTCAATCGGCTTGTACCGCAGCCGCAGAAGCATTTGCGGAGGCCGTTCGAAGCATCGCTAGAGATCCGAAGAAAATAGGCTAGTAAGAGGCAGGTGTCCGAAATGATTGAACAAAAGCTAGCCTTGGGCATGATCGAAACCTACGGCTTGCCGGCATTAATTGCTGCCGCCGACGCTGCGGCGAAAACGGCGGACGTGAAGGTCACGATGTACGAGAAGGTGGATGCCGGCATCGTAACGGTTTATATCTGGGGCGATGTGGCAGCAGTCAAAGCGGCTGTAGATGCTGGCGCAGAAGAAGCGAAGCGGGTGGGTAAGCTGCTTGGCATACAAGTGATCCCGCGTCCTGATCCTTCGGTCTACAGGATGCTGCTGAGTGCGCAGCATGAGGAGCAGCCTAAAGCCGCTGCACCAGAATCGCCTCCTGCCACAATAACGAACTGGAGCAAAATGACGGTCGCCCAGCTCAGAGAGCTCGCCCAGGGCACGCCAAAGTTCCCCCTGGCAGGACGAGATATTCAGCTGGTTAGCAAAGCGGAGCTTGTGCGGCTTTTCACGGAGCTAACCGCTGAAGGAGGAGAGCAGCCGACATGAAGCTGGACAGCGATTTGCTAGCGATCCAGGAAGTTCGCAACCACCTTCAAGAGGCGAAGGCTGCTCAGAAGCTCCTGGAAAAAATGACGCAGCCCCAAATCGACGCGATCGTCTCAGCAATGGCTGAAGCGGCTGATCGGGAGGCTGAGCGGCTTGGTGCTATGGCCGTCGAAGAGACCGGCTTCGGGAAAGTCGCCGATAAAAAGGCGAAGAATTTGTTCGTCGCGAGGGACATTTATGCAGCGATAAAGGACATGCAAACAGTGGGTATCATCCGCAAGGACAACACTAGGCAGGTCTGGGAAATTGCCCAGCCCGTCGGAACTATTGCGGCAATCATTCCCTCAACGAACCCGACTTCTACGGTGCTGTTCAAATGCCTGATCGCGCTGAAAGCACGCAACGCGATCGTGATCTCCCCGCATCCGTCCGCGCTTCGCTGCTCGCAAGAGTCAGCCGCCGTCATGCGGGTTGCGGCAGAGAGTGCGGGAGCCCCGCCGGGACTCATTCATTGCCTCTCGCATCCTTCTTTGGAGGCTAGCGGGGAGCTAATGCGGCACAAGCTGACGGATCTCATCTTGGCCACTGGCGGAACCGCCATGGTGAAGGCTGCTTACAGCTCAGGCAAACCCGCCTATGGTGTAGGGCCCGGCAATGTGCCGGTGTACATCCACCGGAGCGCCAATATTTCGCAAACGGTGAGCCACATTGTGCAGAGTAAAACATTCGACTACGGCACGATCTGCGCTTCAGAGCAAGCGCTTGTTGTGGATCAAGCCATCAAACCGCACTTCATACAAGAATTACAACGACGTGGCGCTTACTTTCTGAACAAGCACGAGAAGCAGAAGATCGCTTCCATCCTTATGACGGCTACTAAAGGGATGAATCCGCAAATAGTTGGCCAATCACCACAGGCCATTGCGGGCAAGGCTGGCATTACCATCCCGGATAACGCACAGATTTTAATCGCAGAGGAGTCGGAGGTCGGGCACAACTACCCTTTTTCCATGGAGAAGCTTTGCCCAGTACTTGCCTTATATACGGTGAACGACTGGCAGGAAGGCTGCCAAAGGTGCATTCAGCTGCTAACACTCGGCGGCCTAGGCCATACGCTCGGCATTCACGCTGAGGACCCATCGGTCTTCGAAGCTTTCGGGCTGGAAAAGCCAGCATCACGCATTGTCGTTAACACGGGAACCACATTCGGTGGAATTGGTGCCACGACAGGGATTTTCCCCTCCATGACACTGGGCTGCGGAACTTTTGGTAATAACATTACATCGGATAATATTGGGCCGCAGCATTTGCTGAACATCAAGCGGGTTGCTTTTGGTATCAAAGAAATGCCCGTGTCTACGGAGTCTGTGGCGATGAATGCTGACCCTAACCAAGTCGCCAGCCAAGTGGCGGACAGCCTAATCCAGACGAATCAGCTCGGCATTACGCGTGAGGAAGTTGCTCAGATCATCAGAA
>NZ_JBFTQB010001030.1:0-2080 GCF_056398785.1 Paenibacillus sp. 01T422
AAGTGGATGAATAGCTGAGAATAGCTGCAGTAATTGGAGTTAAGTGGTTTGAAAGTAGCTAAAGTTTAAGTGAGCTCAAGTATCTCAAGTATCTCAAGTGAGTCGAAGTGGCTCCGAGTAGCGCGAAGTAGCCTAAGTACCCGAATGAGCCAAGTACCCCGAGTGAGCTTATTTAGCCAGAAGTATCCCAAGTAGCACGAAGTGGCCAGAAGTAGTGCGTATTAGCCTAATTAGCCGAAGTAAGCCCAAGCATCCTAAGTAAGTTGAAATAGCCTAACTAGCGCGAAGAAGCTCCAAGCAGCATAAGTGGCCAAAGTAGTTCGAATTAGCCGAAGCAGTCCGAGTAGCTAAACTAACCCAAGTAAGCTGTGCCCCAAGTGTCCCAAGTGAGCCTAAGTAGCCAGAAATATCCCAAAGTAGCACGAAGTTTGCTCGAGTAAGCCGAAGTAGCCAAATTAGCGCGAAGTAGCTCCAAGCAACATAAGTAGCCAAAGTAGTTCGAATTAGCCGAAGCAGTCCGAGTAGCTAAACTAGCCCAAGTAAGCTGTGCCCCAAGTGCCCCAAGTGAGCCTAAGTAACTAGAAATATCCCGAAGTAGCTCGAGTAAGCCGAAGTAGTCTAACTAGCGCGAAGTAGCTCCAAGCAGCATAAGTGGCCAAAGAAGTTCGAATTAGCCGAAGCAGTCCGAGTAGCTAAACTAACCCAAGTAAGATGTGCCCCAAGTGCCCCAAGTGAGCCTCAGTAGCCAGAAATATCCCAAAGTAGTACGAAGTAGCTCGAGTAAGCCGAAGTAACCTAAGGAGCGCGAAGTAGCTTCAAGCAGCACAATCAGCCAACGTACCAATTATCCCAAGTAGCCAGAAGTAGCCCCAAGCCAAGAAACAACAAGTACCTCCTTCGCCTAGCCTCCAGGTTCCAAAGAGACGGCGCTTTAGGACCGCGGCTGAACAGAGGGAAAATCTACCGTTAATTTGGTCTGCGAAGCGGCAGTGTACGAATTAGCAGGAAAAACCGCATCTAAATCGTGGGTAGCTGGCCTCAATCAGCAAGATTTGATGAAATTAGAGGTAGAAAATCCAGTTATTTGGGAAAAGGTGGAGGAATTGTAGAAAATAGCTGGAGAAATTGGCGTTAAGTAGCCCAATGCCCTCGAAGTACCCGAATGTACCCGAAGTACCCCCGAAGTACCCCCGAAGTACCCCCGAAGTACCCCCGAAGTACCCCCGAAGTACCCCAAGGTACCCTCAATTACGCCCGACCCTCCCTTCCCCTAGTTTCACCCCAGGAAATAATGAAGCGCCGCGCTCAATTCCCCTTGCCAGAATCCCCACAAATGCTTGCCGGGTTTCTCGATATAATGAAGCACCGTATTTTTACTTTCCAAATCCTCTTTGGCCAAACGATTTTCTCTGACGAAGTCAAAAGTTCCTCGCTCGGTTTTGACATCAGTTTCATCCAAGCCAATCAGCATGTACATTTCAAGCCAAGATAAATCGTCTAACGCTTTAAGGCGTTCACGAGTAATGTCGAAAAATGCGCCAGATAAGGATATAACGCGGCAAAAAAGGCTAGGATAATCTAAGGCGAGATGCAAGGAAACGGTCCCACCGAGAGAATCACCTGCGACAATGCGTTCGCTGCGTTCCGTCCGTACAGGATAACGGCTTTCCACATAAGGGAGCAGCTCCTCTGCGAAAAAGCGACAGTAAGCGTCATGACGCTCACCTTCCGGCGCATATTCGGATGTGCGGTTAGCTGCGTTCACATCCACGCCTACCACAATAGCTGGCTCCAGGTCTTCATCTAATATGCAGCGGGTAATCGTCGTGGCAATGCGTCCGAAATTAAAGAATTGCTCGCCATCTTGGCAATAGATAACCGGATAGGAGAGCAGCTCATTGTAACCGGGAGGCAAATAGATGCGAAGCGGGCGTGTTTCTTGAAGCAGGACAGAGGTGAGTTCATCTTTCACAATCGTTCTTTGATAGTAGCGAGCGTCATCAGACATCAAGTTATCTCCTTTTATCCTAATGGGGGAAAATGGTATGTGAAGCGTAAGTTGGCATTGATTTGGGTAAGG
>NZ_JBFTQB010001031.1:0-2076 GCF_056398785.1 Paenibacillus sp. 01T422
CCCTCATCCTTGTCGCGCCGTCTACATAAGCTGCTTCATATAGAGAATCATCTATCCCCATAATTGCTGCTATATACAAAATGGCTGACCACCCCAATGTTTTCCAGGTTGTCCATATCCACATCATAATCCATACATGGTCGGAGTTTTGTAGAAGTAAAACCGGGGAGTCGATAAGTCCAATTTGTTTTAAAAGGCCGTTGATTATACCTTCACTGGAGAACATTGAAAATGCCAGTGAATAAACCAATACCCAACTGATGAAATTCGGCAAGGTTGTTACCGTTTGTATAAACCTCCGGAAACGTACGGACTTAATCTCCGTCAGGAATATGGCAAAAACCATTGGAAGCCAAGAAAATAGCAGATTTAATCCACTCATCCCAAACGTGTTTTTAAGTATTTGCAGGGTTTGATCGATCTTTACTTGGTTTTCGACCAAGGTATGAAACCACTTCAGACCAACAAAAGGCGATTTGGACAACGGAATTGGCGGCGTATAGTCAAAGAATGCATAAACCCAACCATATAGCGGGTAATAAGCAAAGATACCAAGTAAAATCATAAAAGGAAGTATATAGAGAAATTTTTTTATTGAGTTGCTTGTCATGCTATTTTTTTGTATTTGCACCATGTATCGCTCCCTTTTCAATGGTATATTCAAAGTATTTATTGACACATTACGATATCTATAAATATATATAGAAGGCCGGAATGGCAATACTGTAGCGCAAAAGATCAATCCATGGATTAAAGGATGCCTTTTTAGTTGATAGCGTTTTCATTCTGTTTCGTTAAAGCAATTATAAAATATCATTTTTTTCAAAACAATGACCTATCCTCATCGATTATTGATCTATTCTCATATCGCTCGGATTAGGTCTCCTACAACAAATATGAAGCACAAAAAAAGAAATGGCGGCTCAAGTTAATTTCAACTAGAGCCACCATTTCTTTTTTACATGTTATTAATTCAGAATTTTACGAGCCAGAATCGAGATATCAACGATGTCAATCTTACCGTCGTTATTCAAATCCAACGCTTTGTACTGATTCCAATCTGATTCTTGATCATTTTTACCATAAGCAGAAGCAATAATCGCAAGGTCACCAATACTTACTTTATTATCGTTATTGAAATCTCCATCGATAGCTTTAATTCTTGAATCATTAAAGCTTTGCAGTGCCGCATTCAGGTTCAGGATCGCCGCTTCAATTTCAGCCTGGCTTACTCCTTGAGTCGACGTCACCACTTGAGCGRCATTAATTGCTGCCTGCAAGGTTGCTTTCGAACCTGATGGATATTGACCAGGATATGTGCCTTCCGTTGCCGCATCATGCGCGCTTTGCGCTTCCGCAATCAGACGCAGTAAGCCCGATTTATCAAGTTTATTAATTTGGACTGTATGAGTTGCACCAGCCCATTCTGTCTCTTGGCCCGCACCATTAGCAACCATTAACTGAGAGACGCGAATTGAAGCGATCTGCGAATTATCCGTTGCAATAGTTTTAAACTTAAGCCTGATCAATCCATTCGCCATATCCGTATTTCCAATATTAGCCGCAATAATTCTAATCTTGCCATCCGATTTAACATCGCCAACCAGTTTGAAATTATTTTCCTGAAGCGAGTCCATGGATACAAACTCTAGCTTATCGGAATCATAATTAATCGTCGTATCTAGCGCGATGACATCTTTGCCAGAACCCGCCAAGCTGAAATCAATATCAAAGGTTTTGCCGCTATCAACGGTCGTTGATCCTGTCAGCACCGCGCCTTCTTGACCGCTGATTGTGATCAGAGCGCTGCCGATCAAACTGGACCCGAAAGCTTTGGCCGTTACTTTCACGACGCCGTTCTTTTTGGCCGACAGCAATCCCGTCTCGCTGATAATCGCCACATTTGTTTCCGAACCGTCTTCTGCGGTTACCGACCATATCACAGGCACTTCCGCCAACATTTGCAGCGTGCCGTCTTTCGTCGTGATGGAGGTCGCTCCGTCCGCTCCGGTCACCGTCAGCTTCTGATCGCCCAGAAGAGTAACCACACCCCATTGTGAACCGTTGGTATAGGAC
>NZ_JBFTQB010001032.1:0-2071 GCF_056398785.1 Paenibacillus sp. 01T422
GTGCTTGATCGATTGACGCATCTGGATGCTCCTAACTGCAAGAATATACAGTTTTAGTATATCCAGGCTGTTCGCATCTTATCCTTTGCGCAAGACGATCCACTTCTATTTGCTATCGATAATTAAAGTCACCGGTCCCCAATTCGTAAACGAAACATCCATCATTTCACCAAATGCGCCCGTTTCCACTTGCAAGCCCTGAGCGCGAAGCAGCTCATTGAACTTATCATACAGCGGCTCTGCAATCTCGGGTCTAGCTGCTGCCATGAAGTTGGGACGTTTCCCTTTACGGCAATCCCCATACAAAGTAAACTGGGAAACGGATAAAATCTGACCGCCTGTCTCCAGCACGGAAAGATTCATTTTACCGGTCTCATCTTCAAAAATGCGCAGTCCGGCTACTTTGTCCGCTATATATTTCGCATCCTGCTCGGTATCCTCGTGGGTAACGCCGACTAATAACATGAGGCCCTGCTCGATCTGGCCGACAGATGCTCCATTAACAGTTACTTCGGCACGTTTGCACCGCTGAACGACTACTCTCATAGCTTCTCTAAATCTCCTCACGTTTGTCCGCAGCCGCAAGCTTAGCTTTGCATAATGCGATGAACGGAATAAACGTCTTTCACACGTTTGATTTTCTCGACAACCGATTGTAAATGATCAATATTTTTAATCAAAATTGTCATGTGAATCGTTGCCATTTTATTTTTATCGGAACGGCCTGATACCGCCGATATCATTGTTTTGCTTTCGGAAACGGCCTGAAGCACCTCGTTTAAGAAACCTCGACGGTCATGCCCTGTAATTTCAATTTCCAGATTGAAATTAGATTCGACGGCTTCAGCCCAGTCGACCTCAATCACCCGTTCTTCTTCGCCCATGCTCGTTGGGATATTCGTACAATCCGAACGATGCACGGACACACCCCGCCCTCTGGTGATATAGCCAATGATCAAATCGCCAGGCACTGGATTACAACAACGGGCAAAGCGCACTAAGAGGTTGTCTACTCCTTTTACCCGCACGCCGTTAGTAGGTCGGCTTTTGCGCTCTGTCGCGGATTGCGACTTCACTTCTTTGACCTCCGTAGAAAGCTGAAGCACCTGTGCTTCTTCCGCTTCCTTACGCAGCTTCTCAGTTAGCTTCGTGCAAATTTGCGCAGCTGTTATACCCCCAAAGCCAACTGCCGACAGCATATCTTCAATATCGTTGAAATTGAATTTCTTCGCCGCTTCGATCATCTTATCATCGCTCATCAATGTCGGCGGATCTATAGCCAGACGCTTGAGCTCACGCTCAATCATGTCTTTCCCTTTTTCGACGTTCTCTTCGCGCTTCTCTTTCTTGAACCACTGCTTAATTTTACTGCGGGCATGGGATGATTGCGCGAGTTTGATCCAATCCTGACTAGGTCCGTAGGAGTGTTTGGATGTCAAGATTTCAATGATATCCCCGGTTTTCAACTTGTGATCCAATGGGACAATACGGGAATTGACTTTGGCGCCAATGGTCCGATTCCCGACCTCCGTATGAATGCGGTAAGCAAAATCCAAAGGCACAGAACCAGCCGGAAGCTCAATGACTTCCCCTTTTGGCGTAAATACAAATACAAGGTCGGAGAAGAAGTCCATCTTCATGGATTCCATAAATTCCGAAGCATCATTCGTTTCATGCTGAAGCTCCAAAATTTCACGGAACCAGCTCATCTTGTCTTCAAACGTGCCAGATGGAACTACGGAGCCGCCTTCTTTGTAAGCCCAGTGTGCAGCAATACCGAACTCGGACGTTCTATGCATTTCCCAAGTACGAATCTGAACCTCTAAGGGCTCTCCCTTGGGACCGATTACCGTTGTATGGAGAGATTGGTACATATTTGGCTTAGGCATAGCGATATAATCTTTGAAACGTCCAGGCATCGGTTTCCACAATGTATGAATAATGCCCAAAGAAGCGTAGCAATCTTTGATGCCATCGACAATTACGCGCAGCGCCATGAGATCATAAATCTCATTGAACTGTTTACCGCGGGAGCTCATTTTTTTATAAATACTGTAGAGATGTTTGGGCC
>NZ_JBFTQB010001033.1:0-2069 GCF_056398785.1 Paenibacillus sp. 01T422
GTGGAAGGAACGCTGCCAACGACGACGGTCTCCTCCTATACAACGTCTTATACAATCTTCGGCAACGGCGACATTGCGGTGTCTAATTACATGAAGCCGGGCGCCAAATCGCTTCCGGAAATTCCTGAGGTCGGAAGCATGTTGACGATTCCGCAAGAATTTGAGCATATTACCTGGTATGGCCGCGGACCTAACGAAAACTATCAGGACAGAAATTCCGGTTCCGATGTCGGGATGTATAGCAGCACCGTAGAAGCGCAATTTTTCCCTTATATCGAGCCTTCGGAAACGGGTAATAAAACCGATGTGCGTTGGGTTTCTCTGACGAACGACGACGGAGTGGGTCTGATGGCAATCGGTGCTACTGTTATTGAGGCTAACGCGCTGCATTATACACCGGATGATTTGGATGGACCAGCACATCCGTATCAAGCGATTCATCGCGATGACATCACGCTTCGCGTCAACTACAAGCAAATGGGCGTTGGAGGTGACAACAGTTGGGGAGCCAAGCCACATGCGCCTTACATGCTGCTGTCGGATAAGGACTATAACTACAGTTATACGCTCAGACCGATTGCCGCTCATACGACGGATTTGATGAAGCTGAGCAAAACCGTAACGACGATCAATCTGGTGAAATCGATCCAAGTTAACGGTAAAGCGCTGGATGGATTCGATCCGGAGAAAACAAGCTACACGTACAATGTTATGCGCGGCAATAACAAAGTGCCGACGGTTGACGTGCAAACATCCAACAACACAGTAAAAGTGCAGGTCACTCCTGCTGCAGATGTAAACGGCAAAACCGTCATTACAGTATCCTCTGCAGACGGTCTTATCACCAAGACATTTGAGATTCAATTCAATGCGGTTGATCATTATTTGAGCAACATGGATTGGGTCAGCGCAACCGTCGGCTGGTCCTCGGTCAAGAAGGATCTGAGCATCGACGGCAATCCGATTCGTCTGAGAGGTCCGTCAGGCACAGTCACCTATGCAAAAGGTATTGGTACGCACGCGAATTCCGAAATCATTTATAACATGGCAGGTAAAAATTATGAAACGTTCTCGGCTGTCGTTGGCGTTGACCAAGAGGTTAGCGGCACAGGGGCGAACAACACGATTGTGTTCCAGGTGTTCCTGGATGGCGTCAAGGCTTTCGATAGCGGTTTGATGAGAGCTACAACGGTTTCCAAAGCGGTTAACCTGGATGTTAAGGGCGTGAAAGAACTGAAGCTGGTCGTAGGCGATAATGGCGACGGCAACGGTGAGGATCATGGAGACTGGGCGGATGCCAAGCTCATTCCAGGCAAAGACCCATTTGCTGTTCTTAGCGGTGCAAGCTCGGTAAAAACTAACCAGCCGTTTGACCTTAATTTGCAGCTGAACAATGTTACTCAAAACGTGTATGCGCTTGACTTTGTCGTCAATTATAATCCACAGCACGTCCTTCTAGTCGATGTTACTTCCATACAAGATCAAGTAGACATCGTTGCGAAAAAAGAGCTAGAGCCGGGCAAACTCAGAGTGCTGGCCGCAGCTCTTGGTTCCAGTATTCAATCAGGTGAGGATTTGTTGAAACTAGCTTTCACTACAACGAATGAATCGGTTACACAATCAACTTACACGGATATTTCCGTAAGTAATCTGATCGTTGCCGATAATCAAGGAGCAGAAGTGAACGTTAATGGAACTCAGTTTAGCGTTCAATTTGATAAAATCCACAAGGATGCTCTAATCTCAGCGATTGCTGACGCCCAAGCCAAATACGATGGGGCTGTAGAGGGCAGCAATCCTGGACAATATCCAGCTGCAGCGAAAGCGGCGTTCCTGGTTGCAATTCAGAAAGCCACTGCAGTCGCGAACGATGCGGATCCCAATCAGTCGCAAGTAGATCAGGCTTTAATTGACTTGACGGCAGCCGTTCTAGCCTTCGAAACGTCCGTCCATACGAGCATCCCTGGCGATATGAACGGTGACGGCAAATTCACAATTGGCGATCTGGCTTTGGTGGCAAAGGCATACGGTAAAACATCCTCAGATTCAGATTGGAATCTCTTCAAGTT
>NZ_JBFTQB010001034.1:0-3073 GCF_056398785.1 Paenibacillus sp. 01T422
CGTTAAAGGCATTAGAATGCCTTGATCTGTCAACGTGTTCATAAGCTCTTTGCTCCGTTAAAGGCATTAGAATGCCTTGATCTGTCAACGTGTTCATAAGCTCTTTGCTCACTTGAAGAAGGTCGAATTTCTCACCGGAAGAAATGGCCGCCATCAGCTTCTGATTGTAATCGGAAGCTGGCTTTTCAGTCTTAACTTTGATGCCAGTTAGACGTTCAATTTCTTTCTCAAACAGGACGTTCTCCTCTGGTGTTTTACCGCCAACAACACCGGTCATTATTCGTAAAGAGCGATCTTCCTTCTTGCCTTCCGTCTTCGGCTGATCCGATGCTTTGGGAGCATCCGTTGCTGTATTGCTGTTAGATGTACAACCCGCTGCTAAACTTCCGACTAGCAGAACCGCCATCATCGAACTAACGACTTTCGCTTTCTTGGCTTTCATATTACGCCTCCGTTATTTGCATAGTGATAGAACTAGTCTTTACAAAATATTAATAAAGCGCTTTCATTATAGATGAGGAACCTTTTATTAAAGAATCTAATCCTTATAGGGGTCGAGTAGATTCACGTACAATGAGCTGCGCGTCTACAATAAATTGTTCCACTGTTGATGGATCTTTCATTTTTTGAATTAAGATACGTCCCGCTTCCGCTCCAAGTGTTTCTGCAGAAAGCTCAACAGAAGTCAATTTCGGCGTCATCTCTTCGGCTAGCCTCACGTCGTTGCTTAAAGCAACAATCGAAAGATCTCTTGGAACGTCTATTCCCAGCTCACGGGTGGCCCTCAGAATCCCAAGTGCAACTCTGTCTGTGTCGGAGACAACCGCTGTGAAAGGACCCTTTTGATGCATGTCCATCATAGACATATAGCCGTAATCCATTGGTGTTGCATGCTGCTTTCGGACAAAGTTCATAACTTGAACGTTAACAAAAGGAACTCCCTGCTCTTCATAAGCCTTCTTAAGCCCATTTACACGATCGTCTGAAACCGTCATATTTGCTGAAGAATTTAGGAATAAAATAGAGCGGTGGCCTTGCGTCAATAAGTAACTGCCAACCTCATAAGCAAGCTGTTCATTGTCATTATCTACGTAACTGATTGAACTTTCCAAGGGATCAGGTCTGCCTACCAACACTAAGGGAATTCTCATCTGCTCGAAACGCTCGATGCGTTGATCATGCTTACGTGGATTCAACATGATAACACCATCGACAGGATCGCTTGAAAATTGTGTAAGATCCTCATGCTCTGGAAGCGTATCAAGCAAGATGCGGTACCCATGCTTCGTACATTCCTTAATGACTCCATTCAGCGGCAACATCATCAATGGTAGCCATCTTTCCACCCCCTCTATGCGACTAAAAATGGCATTCACTTTCCATTCATTAAAGCGGTTTAATTAAACCGGTTTAACGCCCTTCATATTCCCTATTATAGATGATAAAAATCAAAATACAACCTGTTTTTTATTAATAATTCGTAAAATGAAGGAAAGCGGTTAACCTAATGATTCATAAGGCTTTACAGCATTTTAACAATTCGTGGTAAGCGCTTACTTTAACCTTCTTTCCTTAGAGGGAGAATTTCGTCTATATCGGTCATGAATCGACAATAAACAACATGAATTGCAGCCTTTATATTCAGCGAAATGAAACAGAAGTCTTACACATACAATGGTATTGGAAGTATCCAACATAATCGTTGTGGAGGGATTTCACCGTGAAAGCATTGCTGCGGCTTGAAGATATTGGACCTGGCGGAGATTACGAAAGAGCGGAAAGCCAATTGAAATTACGTGCCGTTGCGGATTATTTATATATGCAAAAAATCCCTTTTCATGTGGCCGTTATTCCTCGCTACATCAATCCGAATCTGCAATATGACTGCACCATCAGCAATCCGTTCGATACCATTTCCGTAAGATTCGTTGAAACATTACAAGCCTTAAGAACTCGAGGGGCTTCCCTAGGTATTCATGGGTATACCCATCAGTACGGGCAATCCATTAGCGGTGAAGGGTATGAATTCGCGTATCCGGACTGTCTCAAGGATTGCCCACCGGATGACCCGAAGTCTTCCCTTTCCGATAGCCTGCATATTCAGAGGTCCTATGCTTATGGCAGATTTCATATGGCCTTATCCGCTTTTCAAGCCGCCGGCTTGCGGCCCGATTGGTTTGAAACTCCACACTATGCGGCATCAGAGGTGCAGCGTACGATTTTGGAAACATGCTCATGGTTAATTTATGAAAACAATCCCCATGACCCAACCAATCGTCAGGTGACTTATCAAATTGCTGCTTCTATCGTTGGAAGAACCTACTACGTTCCTACACCTCTAGGCTATGTCAGCGGTGATGCCATAGAGCAAGATGTCACAAGGATTATGGATCAAGTGAATCACTACGATGCGAATGATTTGGCTTCCTTTTATTATCACCCTTTTCTGGAATTTCCGTATATTCACATTCGAAAACATGCCCCACCTTACTACGAGGAACGAACCCCTCTGAAGCGGATTGTGCACCACATGCTCTCCAAAGAGCGCCGGTTCGTAAACATCCAAGATTTAATTTATTCTTTTATGTCCACTCAATCCGTATAGATAGTTCCAAACTTTGGCATACTACACTTTGTTGTTTATCGAGCAAAGGAGGTGTCACCATGCCGAATCAAGATCAATCTAATCAAGCTTCCAAAGCCCAAGTGCAGACTACCGAACTAAATAAATTACCGGTTCCTGGTCAAGAGGATACAGAATTCTCTGCAGAGGAAGCGGCAGAAGTATTCAAATCAAATTCAACTTCCTCTTCCAATAGTCAGTCACAGGACTAAGGATAACGTTAGCATCAATAGGCTGCCCACAAGGTTGATTGACCTTGGGGCAGCCTATTTTTGTTGTGTGTTAAGGGGCTTCTCATTAGCAGGAGCAGTCGGTGTTAATTAAAAGCAAGCCATCTACCCTTTGCCGCTCCCTGTGGCGGCGTAACTTTTGGATGTTCCCGCTGGAATAGCTGGAAAATCTACCGTTAATCTCCCCTACTCAGTGGCAGGGGACGGATTAGCGGTAGAT
>NZ_JBFTQB010001035.1:0-2048 GCF_056398785.1 Paenibacillus sp. 01T422
GACAGTCACAGAGCTGCAAGACATGCGGAAGCGAAATCTACAAAACGGTGGTTGGTGGTCGCGGGACACACATTTGCCCAACCTGTCAACCTTTAAAGCGAAAGAGAATTATAAAGAAGTCTGAGAAATAGGCACGTGAAGCGCGCCCTTCCCATATGATATGGAGTACTTAGCCCAGATGATGTGCTGTTACCCGGCTTATTGTCGTCAGTGGTAAAACTCTTAGGAGGGTTATTATGCTTCCGGTGATTTCTTTGCTCATTCTGGCTTTCGCAGTTTCACTAGACGGTTTCGGCGTTGGTGTCATGTATGGATTGCGTAAAATTCGAATCCCATTTCTCTCTATTGGTATTATATCCCTTTGGTCTGGTATCATTATTTATAGTGCGATGCAAATTGGCGTCCTTATGTCTTCTTTCATGTCTCCAGAGTTTGCCAAGCGTATCGGTGCACTCATCCTGATCGGGATTGGCATCTGGGCACTTTCCCAACTAAGACAACAGAAGTCGCATGATCCCCAAGAGGCAGCCAAATCGTCTGAAGACCAGATATCTCTCAGTAGTATTCCCCCTTCCGGCAATGAGCCCGCCACGCTCGATACGCTGCAAAGGACGAAGGAAATCCTGAATATTGAGCTCAAGCGATTTGGTTTGGTTATCCAAATATTGCGAACACCGTCTATCGCCGATGTGGATAAATCAGGTAATATTTCAGCTTCTGAGGCTACTTTGCTAGGGCTAGCCCTGTCGTTGGACGCATTTGGAGCGGGTATTGGCGCTGCATTAATTGGTTTTGTTCCTTTGTTAACGGCAACCGTAATTTCTATTTCGAGCGGTTCATTTATTGCACTAGGACTTCGTATTGGTTTTCGTTACGCAGAAATGACCTGGATGAAGAAGTTATCTATTCTTCCAGGATGTGTACTTATTCTTATGGGTTTATTGAAGATGTTATAGTGGAACAGGAATACACTTAGGAGAGATTGGCCTATGAATATCGGGTTAACAGGAGGAATCGCTTGCGGCAAAAGCACGGTTAGTGCCATGCTGGTTAGCCGCGGCGCTCTATTAGTAGATGCGGATCAAATTGCGCGCGATGTTGTCCAGCCCGGCAGCCCTGTTCTCGAACAGGTTGCTGCGCATTTTGGACAAGCAGTCATTCAGGAAGACGGCTCATTGCACCGTAAGAAACTAGGAGAGATCGTATTTGGGAATACAGAAGCACGTAAACAACTAGAACACATTCTACACCCGCCTATTCGCAAGATGATTAGAGAGCAGATGGAAGCGTATGAGAAGCAATTTCCTGACAAACTAGTTGTCGTCGATATTCCTTTATTGTTTGAGTCTGATCTAGGTTTTATGTTTGAGGAGGTTCTGGTTGTCTATGTGCCACCTCAAACCCAGGTGGAACGTTTAATGCGGAGAGATAACTTAACGGAAAGCGCGGCCAACAACCGGATTAACGCACAAATGTCGATAGAAGAAAAACGCAAACTAGCGGATATCGTGATCGACAACAGCGGAACTTGGGAAGATACTTTATCTTCGGTTGAACGGTTCTGGCTAGGGAAGGGGCTTTCATGAAGTTTTTACGCAAAAAACGAGTTTTTGCCCTATTACTCGTTTGTTTCGTTCTAGTTCTCTTTATGAACAGCACTTTTATAGGAAGAAAGTTGTATCCGATCTATTTTGAGCAGGAAATTAGGCAAAGTGCGGCGAAGCACAATATAGACCCTTTTCTCATTGCGGCCATCATCAGGGTGGAAACGAACTATAAGCATCATTTGGAATCAAGGAAAGGTGCTTTGGGACTCATGCAGTTGATGCCCGACACGGCAGAATGGATTGTGGAGTCCAATAATCTAGGACCTCATACCCAGGATGATTTATTAAAAGTGGATGTGAACATTAATCTCGGTTCTTGGTATTTGAGCTGGCTTAACAAGCATTACAATGGAAATTTAATTTATGCGATTGCAGCTTATAATGCAGGACAAGGGAATGTGAATAAATGGAAGCAAACGAACGTCTGGGATGGCTCTCAGG
>NZ_JBFTQB010001036.1:0-2047 GCF_056398785.1 Paenibacillus sp. 01T422
GGCTTTGATCGTGAGCGGGGCTCACGTCGACGTTAAGCTTGTTTAACAACGTTAACTTCTACTAGGGGTCCGTTCCCCATACTTTAACGTTGAAAAACAGCGTTACAGCAGGGCTTTGATCGTGAGCGGGGCTCACGTCGACGTTAAGCTTGTTTAACAACGTTAACTTCTACCGGCGGCCTGTTCCCCATACTTTAGCGTTGAAAAACAGCGTTACAGCAGGCCTTTGATCGTGAGCGTGGCCCTCACGTCGACGTTAAGCTTGTTTAACAGCGTTAACTTCTACCGAGGGCCCGTTCCCCATACTTTAGCGTTGAAAAACAGAGTTACAGTAGCTAGAACTTTGGTGGGACGACCTCAGCCTCCCAGCTCAAGACAGCCTTTCCGGCTCTCTCAGCCGAGCCTAGTGGCTCCGCTGACTGCGAGAGCGCCTTTTCGGCTTGCTCGCTGCGGGTCTGGCGGATTTACGCCAGACTCCCAGCTCGAGACAGCCTTTCTGGCTCTCTCAGCCGAGTCTAGGGGCTCTCCCGACTGCGAGACCGCCTTTTCGGCTTCCTCGCTGCGGGTCTGGCGAATTTACGCCAGACTCCCAGCTCGAGACAGCCTTTCCGGCTCTCTCAGCCGAGCCTAGTGGCTCTGCCGACTGCGAGAGCGCCCTTTCGGCTTGCTCCCCCTCCCCGCAGATCCCTCTCGGCCTCTAACTCACTTCTTCGAATAGGCCTCATTATATTCCCCAATAATCTGGCCGCCACCGCCCCGCTTCCAGCGCTCAATCTCCTGCGCAAAGGCAGCTTTGTCGAGTTTCCCAAGCATATAATTGTACGTCGCATCGGAGACGATTTTGTACAGCTCCACGCCACGCTCGTCGTAGGTTTTCGACTCCAACCCTAGTGTCGGGTCCTTGACGACATACTTCTCATTATCCAAGCTGAGCTTATCCGCCATCTGTGACAGGGACTCGCTCTCAGCGACCTGCTTCACCTGCGGGTTGTTCAAGTCCGCGATCATGAGCGCATACAGCGCATTCACTTCGTTCACGCGAAGCTTGGACGTCTCCTCCAGCAGCTGGACTTTGTCCCCAATGGTGGTGTAATGACGCCCCTCCAATCCATATTTCATCAGGTTGGCGACATCTTTATCCATCGACCGGTCAAAAAATTGCAGCACCTGCTTCAATTCCGCCTCCGTGCGAATCGCTTTTTTCGAAAAAAGATACAGCGCGCTGTAATTCGGAATCGACCAGATTCGGAACCCCTTGTTACCTTCGATATGATTCACGAGAGTGAATTTGGCCGAAGGATTCACAAGCTGCACCTCGTCCGAAAGCCGCTGCACATCCTGCATGCTGCCAATATAGACGCCCGCGATGCCACGAATCAGCTTATCACGCTGTACTTCTTTACTGGTGACCGCAAAATCCGAGTTAATGAGTTTTTCGTCATACAACTTTCGCATGAAGTCCATCGTATCCACATAGGCCTGTGTTTCGAACTCCGGCACTAGCTTCCCATCCGCAACGCCCCAGTTATTCGGTGTACCGAAGTAGGAGCTGAGCGTTTTGAAGGCGCCGAATACCAGGTCATTGCGGTCCGTCAGCCCGATGGTATCATCCTTGCCGTCGCGATCAGGATCGCCATACGTGAAAGCTTTTAACACTTGATAAAGCTCATCCACCGTCGTCGGCTTAGCGAGTTTGACGTTGTTCAGCCAGTCCTCGCGAATAATAATTCCTTGCCGGGATGACGGCCGCTCGGTATACAAGCCATAGATTTTGCCATCGACAGCCGCCTGTCCCAAAATCTCCTTGTTCAGCTGCTTTAGATTCGGATAAGCCTCCAGATAGGGTCCGATATCCCAAAAAGCGCCGGAACGGATCGAATTTTTCATCAACATGTAATCCGTATATTTCACATAGGTCGCTTTTTTCAGCGAGTTCGTGGTGAGGGCTGTGTTCATTTTATCGGTGTATATGCCATCCGGAACCCAATTCAATTCCAGCTTCGTATTCGTCAGTTTTTCGATCTCCTGAACAAACTCGGGGATAGGC
>NZ_JBFTQB010001037.1:0-2045 GCF_056398785.1 Paenibacillus sp. 01T422
TCCATGGTGCGTTTATCAGGTGAAGTTGGCAAAATAGGTACCGTAGTTCCCCTATCCCATGAAAAGCATGCCTTTCCTGTGTAATACCGGACTGTAGTTCCCAGTAAATCCCACTACCTTCATAAATGCTGAAAAAAGCCGGGGCACCTAACTGCCCCGACTTTTTTTATTTACGATCATTGATCGCTTTAATCACTTCAACTGGAATTTTCGGTTTCCGATCATAAGTGAGCAAACCATTGATTTCCTGCTCCACATCTGTTAATTGCGTATAGCAATATCCTTGAACAACGCCGGAGTTCAGTAGTGGACGAATGACGGCACGCAGCTTCTGCTCGTACTCTTCATCGTTCTCGGCACCAGAGTAACCCCAGCCTTCCCAATCGCTTTTCTTGTAGGCTATCCCGCCAAACTCAGTAACAAGAATCGGCTGATTCTCATAAGGGAAACCTTCAACAAACAGGCGGCGATTCGCCGGCATCGCATGAACGGCCTTCTCTTTGGAGCTGTAACGCTCGGTCAGAACCTCTTCCCGCCACTCATAATCATGAATCGCGAATAAGTCCGTTTTCACCAATTCCCAACCGTCATTCGAGATAACAGGACGCATCGGATCAAGCGACTTCGTCAAATGATACATCGTTAACGCATGCTGCTGCTGCCTTTTATCAATCTGGATATTAGGAACTCCCCAGCTTTCGTTCAATGGAACCCAGGCAATGATAGAAGGATGGTTATAATCGCGATCGACAGACGCTTGCCACTCTTTGGTAAACCGTTCTACATACTTCTCCGTGTATTCGTAGGCATTTGCCGCTTCGCTCCAGACAACAAGTCCAAGCTGGTCACACCAGTACAGAAATCTAGGATCCTCCAACTTCTGATGCTTACGGGCGCCATTAAAGCCCATTGCTTTCGTCAGCTCGACATCCTGCTTGATCGCCTCATCACTTGGCGGCGTCAAATTTCCATCTGGGAAATAACCTTGGTCCAGCACCATTTTCAGGAAATAAGGACGGTTGTTGAGGCAAAGCTTGCCATTCTCGATCGAAACTTTCCGCATACCGAAATAGCTCGTCACTTCATCAACAGCTTGATCGTCAACCAGCAGTGTGAAAGCAACATCGTACAAATTCGGACGCTCCGGCGTCCACCAACCACCAAGTCCATGATCATTAAAATCATTCAGACGAACAGTTCTTGTCCCAACGCTGTCTTTCAACAAATAAGTGTCCTCGGAAACAAGTTTGCCCTTAAAAGAAATCTCAACCTTCACCTGCTGTTTCTCATGCGCTTTGGCAGCTTCGATGAAAAATTGCAATTCCACTTGCTTATTATCAATGTCCGGCGTAATTCTCACTTTATTTAAATAAGCATCGGTGCTTACCGCTTCAATCCATACAGTTTGCCAAATACCAGTAGTTCTCGTATAGAAAATGCTCGCTGAATCCGAGAGCCAGTACTGCTTACCTCTAGGCAGCGTCACGTCTTTGCTGTAATCAACGGCTTTGACAACTAATTTATTCGTACCTTCCTGGAGAGCATCGGTAATGTCCGCGTGAAACGGCGTGTGCCCGCCTTCATGCGTCGCAACCAAAGTGCCGTTCACCCAAACGGATGCCTCGTAATCAACGGCCCCAAAGTGAAGCAAAATCCGCTTATTTGCAAATGCGTCTGGAATCACCAAATCCCTGCGGTACCATACAACGTCATGAAACTCATTGCTGCCAATGCCACTTAGCTTACTCTGAAAAGCGAAAGGCACTTGAATCGTCTGGGATAACGCTTTGTTCCCTAAATGCCATTTCTCTTTGCTGCCTACACGGTCATCATCAAACTCAAATTCCCATTCGCCATTCAAGTTCATCCAGCTGTCTCGTACAAATTGTGGCCTTGGGTAATCTGCTCGGGGTTGATTCGTCATGGGTAACGCTACCTCCATAAAGTTAATTAATAAGTTAATTAAATAAGTCCAATATAACTAAGACTATTATCATCCCAAGCTCATTTCCTGTCAATACATGTTATTCAATTAACTTATAGGT
>NZ_JBFTQB010001038.1:0-3255 GCF_056398785.1 Paenibacillus sp. 01T422
ACAAAAAGCCCTTCTATTTTTGAAGGGCTTTTTGTTATTTTATTCTAAACGTGCGTTAAATCCAATCAAATTTCACCAGTCCTAAGTCCCTGCTCTAATTGATCTTTCGCAGCAAGATAATTGCCATGTAACTTCTTGGATAAAGGGATCGAAGCTGAAGATGCTAGTAATTCAATATCATAGCCACCTTTAGTCTCCTTCTCCTTGCTTGAACTGACAGTTTTCACATATTTCAAGTTAACAATAAAGCTTTTATGAGACCGGAATACATTGTACGAGCACTGCGAGAGCATCTCTGTTAATGTAGTTTTGGTTTGCAGTACTTGGTTATCCGATAAATAAATATTGCTTACATACTTATTAATTTCTTCAACATACATCATCATTTCTTCAGCAATTTCATATTCTCTAAAATTATGTACATAATTAATCCATTTGATATTTGTAGACTGGATAGCAGCTTTATCGATTGCAGATAATAGATTGGCCCGGACCCGATGTTTTACTTCCTCAATAGCATTTATTAACTTATTCTCGTCGAACGGCTTCATTAGAAAACCAACAAAATTAAGCTCAAATCCCGTTAAAAGAACCGATTTCATAGAAATAGATTCCATGTTATTATCCGAAAATTGTCCGGTAATAACGATGATTTGAGGTTTCGCCACGAAGATCTCTTTAGGTGCAGAGATGCCATCACGTTTGTGCAGACCAATATTAAACGGAGGAGTGGTCTGAATTTCCGCGGTAGCTTCATATAGAAATGGACCCTCTCCATGATTGGGTAGAAGCAATCATAAAATCGTAATGGCCACACAAAAGGGGTTCGTTCACACTTTGTGGTGTGAGCCTTTTTTCGTTTGGCAGCTTCAGGCTTACTGGCAGCCATTAATATATGGAGTGGGAAATGAAGCACTGCATTTCAGTTTTTAAGAACCTCATAATACGAACGGCATAGCATAGCGTTATTCCTACAAATCTTGTAATTTTATAAAAGCACGATTATAATAATACATAGATATACGATGTATAGAAAGGAGAACCATATGAAGATAAACAAAGAATTGATGAAGGGTAGCACAGTCACATTAATTTTAACGCTGCTTGGGAGGAAAAACATGTATGGATATGAGATGACGAAGGAAATTGAGCGGAAGTCAGAAGGCCTTTTTACGTTTAAAGAAGGGACGCTATACCCAATCTTACATACACTTGAGGTCGAACGGCTTGTGGAAGCTTATTGGAACGAGGAGGGTGGCCGTAAGCGCAAGTATTATCAGATTACAGAAGAAGGACGCAAACAGCTCGGTGAAAAGCAGCGGGAATGGTCTGTGTTCCGTAGAACGGTTGATCGCGTCATCGGGGAGGAGCATATATGAGCCAAAGTTTGGGACGTCATCCTGAAGTAATCGCCTATCTAGATAGAGTATGCTCACAAGTAAAGGCTAAAGAAACTCACGAGGAAATTAGGCTTGAGATACTCAGCCATCTGGAAGAGTTAACTGTTGAAAAGGTTGAGCATTTTGAACGGACCAAAGAAGTGGCAATTGAAGAATCACTACGGCAAATGGGCAATCCTGATCAGGTTGGTAAGCAATTAAATGAAGCACATAAACCAAGGCCTGAATGGAGTGTTATCACGTTAGTTACAGGTATGATCGTTATTGGGCTCGTCTCATTATTTACCTTGCAACTTTCTCTAGGTAGTGAACTACTTCTTGGTCGCAAGCTTTTATGTGGTTTTATGGGAATCGCGACCATGTGCTTACTTTATTTTGTAAATTATCGAGTGTTGTTGCGCTATTCCTGGCCTTTGTACGGAGTAACTTTGCTACTCATGGCATCAACTCACTTTCAAGGTATCCCAGTAAATGGCGCTGTTCAATGGCTTAATATTGGCCCATTCGGATTAAATGTATATGCGGCTTCTCCTTATTTACTTATTATCGCCATTGCCGGCATACTACAAAGAGAAAATCCGCCGAAAAAGGGGATTGCTCAGCAAACTCTGTCGCTAACAAAAGATGTGGTCATCTATATAACTTTTTCTTGCTGGAATCGCTGCTCTGATTCTCATGCTCATTCCGGTACTCTTTGGTCACTCATTCGATTCTTTTTGGCAACGGGTTACCGCCTTTCTTCATCTGGAAGCGTTTGCGGAAAGCGAGGGCTACATGACATTACGCTCCGTGGAAGTCATTCAATCTGGGGGAATGTGGGGGCAAGGCTTCGGCGTTTTTTTCAGAAAGCTACCTAATATGTCGAGTGATTTAATGTATTCATATTTGGTTTACAGCCTGGGCTGGGTGTTTGGAATCGCCATAGCTACAATATCGCTGCTGTTCATCTTACGAACCACCCGTATGGGTGTAAAGCTTAAGGACGACTATGCCAAAGGCTTAGTTGTGGGCTTAACTACAGTATTGGGTATTCAATTAGTGTGGAATTTATTGATGTGTACAGGTTTACTACCAATTCTCGGGATTAGGTTACCGATTATGAATTGGAGCTCTGGCACCATAATTGAGTTAGCGACAGTTGGACTAATGCTGGGTGCTTACAGGCGAAAAGATATGATTATGTATAACCAGGGAACATCCTTAACCGTCTATTAAACTAAAACTCTATCTAGTACAGAATGTTCTAAAAAGAGAAAACCATTCGTAAGGTTGATGAAAATCATAATGGTTACTCAAACTAGTTTGATAAACCAGATGGCTACGATGATATATATAAAGCAACCTCTTTCCTTTTAGGGATAGAGGTTGTTTTCTTTAATAAAATCTTAATTGGTACATTTTTCATTTTATGTTAATATACCATTTAATTACTATATATTGGTTAATAACTATGATAATATTTGGAAGTAGTATAAATAATACAATATTGGGAGGAAATACAATTGAAAAAAGTAGCACTAACATTAGCAGCAATCATCGGAGCACTCGCAGTTGCCACATCAGCACAAGCATCTACTATTAACACACCAGCACAACCATCGGCAGTATCCACAGCAGATAACATCTTTAAACCTGCTGCAAGTTATTATGTTAGTGATATAACACAAAATTACAATACAAGTTCTTATCCAACTTCTCAGGATGTTCCTTCCAGCTATTTCTTTTATGACTATACAAGAGGTATGGGTGGGAATTTAAGTCTCTACCAATTATTTAATAGAGGTACATATTGGGAAGCGCATTATCAAGGTTATGTTCACGACTAATAAGTAAAGGCGAGAGCAGGGCCCCTAGT
>NZ_JBFTQB010001039.1:0-2037 GCF_056398785.1 Paenibacillus sp. 01T422
CATCCGGACTATAACCGTCGGCCTTGGATTCTCACCAAATCAGTCCCAGCCTAACAGGCCGGGAGTCGCGGGCTTGAGATACATACGCACGTATCCTCACCGCCGGTAGGGAATTGCACCCTGCCCCGAAGATTCAATTATTAAATTTAGTGTCCCGCAAGTGCCTTATCAGAAGGTCACTTACAAAACATAAGTAATATTTATTCCTGAATATTAGCACCATAAAATAAAAAAAGCAAGGATTTTTCATCCCACCTTAAGCTAAGAAATTGCTGCTCATTTTCCGATATATACTCTGTTAGCTGATCATTCACACAAAGGAGGACACTCATGGACGTCCCTGCGCTTTCAATGTCCGTAGCTCAGAGCAGCTTGGCTCAAGCTGTACAAATACGGGTTCTTAGCATGGCTAAAGATCAATCAACGCAACAAGCTCAGCAAATGGTCCAAATGATGCAACAAAGCGTTCAACCCCATTTGGGTGGGAATCTAGACATTAGTGGCTAGTTTTACCTTTGGGAGAAGGAGAATACTTCATAATTCTCCTTCTTTTTCTATTTAATCACTTCATTTTAGTCACCGGAATATGGAAATACAGAATCAAGAAAACGACCCCCGCGAAACACAGCAACCACGCCCATAACGGCTTCGTATAATGCAGGCGCAGCCCAATGAACATGAAAACCCAGACCGCAATAGACCACCAAAAGTTCCAGTTGTTATGATACGCGAGCAATTTTATTAGTAGGAATAGTCCTTCAATGCAGGTAAATATAGCTGACCAAATGGCGATATAAACGACTTGTTTCAGCGGGCGCGACTTAAAAGGATATCTGTTCAGGTACACCAGCACAATGCAGGGAAGATTAGTAAAAGCAATCAGAAAATCGGCGATCGTATGATTAGGCGTTACTGCGGTTTTATGAAAAACCCAAAGCGAATAATTATAACTTAGAAGGCTAACCAAAAAATCCACGCAGATGGCAAAAAGAATCGTTGGGTAATAGGTCTTCCAATTTCTCCAATCCCCGAAGAACCAAGCTGCAATCAAGCATAACAAGGCAATAACTACAGGCAAATATGAACCAATTAACTCTGTTATGTGACCCATCACTTAGCTCCATCCCATCAAACTTGTGCTGCCTGCGTTCAAACACGTGATCCTGTGGTTATTATTTCTATAAATGTTGATTCATATGAAACAGACAGCAATTAACTTATCATCCTGCGTATTTACGCCGTTTTTCGCCTTAGCATTAACTGTTTCAAGCTGTCCAGATTCGCGCAAATCGTTCCGGCGATGACGGTCACCACGCCCACAGCGGTTACCCAAGTGATGGTCTCCCCATAAAATGCAACCCCCACAGCTAGAGCAATCAACGGAGAGATGTACAGCCATGTAGCTGGAAAAACCGGATTCGTTTTGGCCACTAGCCAGTAGAACAGACTGTGTCCGACCATGGAGCCAATCACGATTAAATAGAGTAGCGAACCTGCCGCTTTTGGAGATACTAGACTTTGCACGTCCACATGTTCTGTAAAAAATGAAAGGATCAGCAGCAGCAATCCTCCGTAAATCATCTGCGCTGCATTCAGTGCAATCGGTGATGCCTCAGAGAATTGCTGAATGACTTTTTTGGAATACAGAGCTCCCACGCAATAGAACAGTTCACCGAACAGAATCGCCACACTCCCGATCACCCAAACGATGTTGGCGGATACCGCCAGTTGTGGCAGCAACAGGATGATAATACCTGCAAAGCCAACTATGCAGCCAAATACAGAGAGCTTTGTCGTCTTCAGACGCAGCACGAAGGTTTGCAGCACGAGAATCATAATCGGTCCAGTAGCCGATAAGACAGCCGCGATCCCGGAAGAAACATATTGCTCCGCCCAGTACAAGGTTGAGAATGTGCCGAATGTGAGACAGATGCCCGTAAGCAGCATCTCTTTGCGAAATAAAAGCGCTACGGTAGCTTTTTTCCGCCACAACAACCAACAGAACAAAAGCAACCCTGCAATGAAAAACCTCATGCC
>NZ_JBFTQB010001040.1:0-2036 GCF_056398785.1 Paenibacillus sp. 01T422
GTCTATAAATGTAATACAGACCGCTYGCTACAGGCGTCCACACCACTTTGAACGTGATATTCAAATCTGAAGCTTTGGGGAATTCACGTAACGGGTAGGCCACCAAATCAAATTGAACAAGCAGCACTTCTACTATCCATCCAACAGCCTGACACACAAGAAAGCACAACACAAATTCATGAGCTTTTGCTCTTGGAACAAGAAAATAGATGGTGGTTATACACACAAACCAGACTAGCAGCAATAAATTTCGTTCCATTTCCATGGCCATAGCTTGTACAAGGAAGGAGGCTCCTATGTATAGTGTACTTCTTTTTATTCATACTCTCGTGGGAGGTGATACTTAGACAAAAACACAACACCGTTTACTCGTTGTCCGTTATAAACACGAACTTGCGGGGTTCCCTTAAAAATATTTTATTTTCCAGGCACTTGAACCATATTCAGTCATATATAGGTGATAGAAGTTCGAACCTGTTGAGGAGGATTTTATACAAATGATGTTACCGAGTGAAAAGTTTTTCGGTAAGTTTGAAGCGGTTTTTTTATTTTACGGGGCCATGCCTACAGGCGTTACTGTTTCTGAAACTAGGCGCATGTTTATTTGCTTTCCAAGATGGGGAGACGATGTTAAATTTACGGTGGCTGAAATCGTTCACGGTACATTACAGCCTTATCCTAGTTTAGACGCTAATTTGGTAAGCCAATCGAATACCACAACGTCCTTCATTAGTGTCCAAAGTGTCGTTGCTGATGGAAAGGGAACGCTTTGGGTACTGGATACGGGGGCTCCTAATTTCTCAGAACCCATCAAGGGGGGGGCGAAGTTAGCCGCTGTAGATTTAAATACAAATACCATAAGAAGCTTATTTACATTTACAGAGGATGTTGTCCTGCCAACCACTTATCTGAATGATGTCCGATTTGATTTTCGTGTTGGTAAAGCAGGTTATGCTTATATAACGGATTCGTCTTCCCGAGGACCGGGTGCCATTATTGTCGTTGATTTAGAAACGGGTTATGCCTGGAGACGGTTAAACGGGGCAAATTCAACTTCGCCAGATCTCTTTCTTTTACCGAAAGTCGAAGGTGAAATTCTGATGAATCGAAACAAAGATGGATCTACTTCACCCTTTAGATTGGCCTCTGATGGTATAGCGATTTCCCCGGACGGCAAGATTTTGTATTTTTGTCCTCTCTCCAGTCGACATCTGTACTCGATTTCAACGGAAGTCCTAAGAGACCGAACGATACCGGATATGAATTTACAGGATCACGTGAAGTATTGGGGAGAAAAAGGTGCTTCAGATGGAATGATCACCGGTGCAAAAGGAACCCTTTATGCTGGAGATTACGAAAACAATAGTATTCGAAAGATATTGCCGAATGGCATCATGGAAACGATCGCACATGATCCGAGAATTTTATGGCCGGATACTTTTTCGATTGGTCCAGATCAATACTTATATTTCATCGTGAACCAATTACATCGGCAAGCAAGATTTCATTATGGAAATGACCTGCGGCAGAAGCCTTATAGTTTACTCCGTATGAAAATAGACGAACCACCTGCTCCTACCTTTTAATAAATATTTCAATCTACAAAGTTGACTCTATTTGCATAGAAAATGTATTTTATGACTTTATGGTTATTAAGAATTTGGAGGCTGCCGCTCGGCAGCCTGTTCAGCTATCGAGAAACGTTACTTCAATAAGCTACAAAATGAGGCTGCCGCCGCGAAAAATGAGTGGCAGCCTCATTCAGCTATTGGGCAGAACACTTCCAATATGTGTTAATATGTTGATGTACAACGGCTTTGAAGTTCGGTAAATATTTATAAATTAGCTGAGATTTTGATCCTATTCTAAGGTGGGAAACTTATGACAGTTCAGAAAGCAATAAGGTTTATTGAACATGAACTTTCGAACATCTTGATTGACTACAATGCATGGTTCGAAGCAGAACCGAAAGTACTTAATTATAAACCTGATGTAGGTTGGAGCATTGAAGAAATATTAGAACATGTGACTTTAAC
>NZ_JBFTQB010001041.1:0-2035 GCF_056398785.1 Paenibacillus sp. 01T422
CAACCTCGGTTGTTTTGACCGGCAGTCTTTTCCCAGTCCGGATGTAGAACGGCACACCAGCCCAACGGAAGTTATCCACATGTACACGCGCAGCGAAGTACGTTTCTGTCGTCGATTGCGGGTTCACGGAGTCTTCCTCACGGTAAGCCGGCAAGGCTTTGCCTTTGCTTGAACCATTCGCATATTGACCTCGAACGACGTTCGCACGGACATCATCGCCATTTTCGAATAGGCGCAGAGAACGTAGAACCTTAACCTTCTCATCGCGGATATCTTCCGGATGCAGACGGCTAGGCGCCTCCATTGCCATCATCATCAACATTTGCAGCATATGGTTCTGACCCATATCGCGCAAAGCGCCGGAGTGGTCGTAATATCCGCCACGTTCTTCGACACCGACGGTTTCGCTTAATGTAATTTGAATATTTGCTATGTATTTATTGTTCCATAGCGGCTCGAAGAAGGCGTTCGCGAAGCGCACAAACTCAATGTTTTGCACCATCTCTTTACCGAGGTAGTGGTCAATACGGTAAATATCCTTTTCCTCAAACACTTGACGGAGTTGACCGTTCAAACGCTCAGCCGAAGGCAGATCATAGCCGAATGGTTTCTCAATGACAAGACGGTGCCAACCTTTGGTGTTGAGCAAGCCACCTTCGCTTAAGTTGTACGACACATTGCCAAAAAGCTCTGGCGCCAAAGCCAGGTAGAATAAGCGGTTGCCACCTGTCTGATATTGTTCATCCAGTCTTGTAGATAACACGTTTAACTCGTGGAAGCCAGCGACATTGTTGATGTCCAATGACATATACTCGAAACGACTTGCGAAGCGAGTCCATTCCTCATCATCTGTAATTTTGTAACGGGCAAACTCTTGGATTGAATGTTTCACGTCATCACGGAATTGTTCGCTCGTCCGCGGTCTGCGAGCGAGACCAACAACTGCAAAATTTTCTCCTAATTTCCCTTCACGATACAAGCTATAAAAAGCTGGAAACAGCTTTCTTTTCGCCAAGTCGCCAGTTGCTCCGAAAATATAAAATACAGCTCCACTCATATATGCATCATTCTTTCTCTATTAGGATTAGTTAATATGCTTAGCATACCTAAAATTGTCAAGCTATTCAACTTTTCTGAGAACTTTCCCTATAACAAATTCTTATACCGACCTAGACATTCGTCTATACCGAAATGCCGCCTTCCGAATAGGCTAAAATACATACAAACACGGAGGTGCCAAGACTCTTATGCAGCCCATTGACCCGATTACTGAAAAAGCTTGCAAAAGCCTGTGCGGAAAGCCAGTTCTGCTTTATCTTAATGATGGTTCCCAAATCTTCGGAGTTTTAAGCCGTTTAGAGAAAAATACGCTCATCCTTAATGAAGAAGTTCGCCCGACGCTTAGTGGAGCGACATCCAAGAAGAAAAGCAAAACTGTTGCGAAAGCGAAATCTGTCCAAACAAAGAGAGAAAACTCGGAATCATCCAGCCCAGAGCCGCAACTAGAGCGATTAAATTTCTTCGGAATGCCGCTTTTCGACGGCTCAGCTCCTAGCTCAGGTGCCATCGATATTCCACTCGATCGGGTTGCTGTTATGTTCAGCGAATGAAAAAAAGGCTGCCGATGACTTGCGCATCAGCAGCCTAGTTTTACCGAACAAGCTTCTTTTTCATTCTGAAGCAGCTTAGCTCAGGGAAATACTCTTCAATTTCATACCCTTTGCTTGAGTAAAAGCCAATGGCATTGGGATTGCTATCATCGACGAAAAGCTCTGCTGTACGACAGCGCTCACTTTTCCCATACTCCTCTGCCATTTTCATGAGCTCTTTCCCCAATCCTTTTCCCTGCTCACGGGGATCGACCGCTAGCATATCGACGAACAGCACGTTCGATTTGCGGATAACCGAAATGAAGCCGCATGGCTGTTTATATCCTTTAGCTGCCACGAACGTTTTGTTGTGGTTCAGCCGCTTGCGAATTTCTGAAAAACTGATCGAAATGCCTGAGTGATATTGTCTGGAAAAGGGTACTAAC
>NZ_JBFTQB010001042.1:0-2031 GCF_056398785.1 Paenibacillus sp. 01T422
GATTTGTACATAAGCGATTTTCCTTTCGTGATGTCGGAGATCATTGGTTGTCTGGATTATTTGGAAATACAAAACAAAGTGAGTAAAAAGTGGATTGGTGAAGTTTGGCATTATTATGTTATTTAAAACATGGGTAAGAACATTAAAAGAGAGAGCCGCGCCTAGCGCGTTTTTTTTATTTTTATGGAGGTAAGTTTTCGATAATATTCATTCATCACCCAAACAGGTACTATAAAAAGATATGACTGTAAATATTTCCAAATGTAACCTAGACTAAAGGCTAATGGTTGTTAATTATTCGGGAACAGGTGATGATATATGTTCGTAGTTTTTGTTGTCATTTTGAGTTTATTAGCTTTAGTAGTTGCTGGAATAACTCAAACGGTAGTAAATAGACGAAATAGGGTAGCTATAGTGTCCGTTGAAGTCATCGTTTCTGTTGGCCTTCCAATCTTACTTTTTAATCTTTACGAAAAATGGTTTTCGGACTACTATAGCCATGGATTTTTTGCCGGCCTGGGTGCACTAGTGGCAGCTGCCGTGATGTTAATTGTTAATTTGGTACTTTTAACTCCAATGCTCAATCTATTATCTAAAAAATATGCAGATGACCATAGTAGAATAATACTTGTTCTAATAATCCCAATTATAATGTTTTCTGCTTTTGGGCAACTTTGCTTTTTGGTTTTAATGGGTTAAGGGAGTAGAAGGTACTACAGTATAGGCCCTAGGGAACCAAACTCAGTTATTTCCAAAAAATTCAAAATTATATCATGTAGTACTGAACTTGACGATGCTTTTTTTAGAAGCGGTAGATGATTATTGCTGTATTGACTATGACATTAGCGTTACCGTCTATACTTGTGATATCAAATGGAAAAGACGGTGAGCGAATGGAACAACAAAGTCTTGTAGTGCTAGGTATATCGGGAAGTCTTCGCAAGCAATCGACCAATTCAAGGCTGCTTACAGTCATTGAAGGAATATTGCCCACAGGAGTGGAGTTTCGTTTGTACGATGGGTTGGCGAGTTTACCGCATTTCAACCCAGACTTAGACAGTGACGACGTCGTACCGCATGAGGCGGTATACGAATGGAGAGACCAGTTACGGTCAGCAGATGCGATCATTATCTGTACGCCGGAGTATGCGCGTGGAGTGCCAGGCTCGCTCAAGAACGGACTCGACTGGATTGTCTCTTCTGGTGAATTCATTAATAAGCCTACAGCGGTTATCAGTGCCTCCCCTCATGAGGATGGCGGCAAGACAGCACTAGCATCTTTAGTACTGACACTCAAAATGATGAGCGCAGCGATACCCGACGAAGCAACGCTCGTTGTTCCGTTTGTCAGTAAGAAACTCAGTTCTGATGGGAGTGTGGTGGACGTGAATACCGAGACATCACTTCACAACCTGTTTCGGGTGCTGATGCAGGCTTTGAGATAACATTGTATATAATAGCCAAGCTGAGAAAAGGACAACTTGTGTGGAAGTAAGGTATTTCTTGCATGGGTTATATACTAATTGTGTAATTTAGCTTTTTCCATGTTCCAAATTGTTGTATTATCTAATTAGATGATTAACTAATTAGATAAACGATAAATTTAAGGGGCGTGATAAAAATGAACACTAATTTTTACATGGTTAGACATGCAATAAAAGAAAAGGATGTTGGTGATGTCTCAATAACTACGGAAGGTTTAGAGCAGGCAGATTTGACAGCGAGACATTTCAGGGGAATTCCTATATCTAGGATTTTTTGTAGTCCACTGAACAGAGCCAAACAAACCGCCCACATTATTGGGAAAGCATCACAAATACCAATTCTAGTGGATACTCGCTTGCGAGAACGTGCTAACTGGGGAGACATGCCAGATCAAACCTTCGAGCAGTTTGTTGAAATTTGGGACCGATGCACAAAGGAACGTAACTTTATTCCTCCATTTGGAGATTCTGCAAGTCAGGCAGGTGAGCGGTTGGCTTTTTGCTTAAAAGAACTCTCCACCCAATACCCTCATGAATGCATGGTAAT
>NZ_JBFTQB010001043.1:0-2918 GCF_056398785.1 Paenibacillus sp. 01T422
GATTTGTTGAAAAAAAATATTGATCGGATGTTCGGATGAGCCGGAGATTTATCACACTTTGAAGAAGCCGGAGAGTAGAAATTTTCTGCTCTTAGGCTTCTTTTTGTTGTTCGATATTTCTAACATCCGTATACAGATTATATTGCAATTTATGTGCTACCCATTTTAATCAGGTAGCTTAAAGTAACAATAACAATCATATTGTAAGCATGCCTCCAGTTGCTACTCGGCTTATACAAGTTCAAAAGTCTTATAGACGCGGATTTAGTAATATGAAACCCGATTAGCTCAGTAGAGTTGGATTATTTTCGCGAGATGATCAAAGAAAACCACGAAACAATCAATCCTTTTCCTTCTGAAGGTGTACTATGCTTTATGGAGCCAGGCCTTGAATCTCGCTTCGCATGGATAGAGTGAGATTGGGCGATACTTATATACAAGTATCGCCCAATTCCTACATGAGGAGGATATTCCTTGCTAACTTCTAAAATCATATTGTCGACAATACTATCACTATCTATTTTGGCACCAGATCCTGAAAGCCCTTCAATTTCTAAAAAGTCGTCAGATCTGCTCGAAAAGATCCGTACGGAAAGTGATTATTCACTTTCTATAAAGTGGAATTTGCAAACCCAAACTCCTGATTTACTTTCAGGTAAATTAACAAAGTCTTCTCAACATTCTCCAGGTTGGATCACATACGAATATTTAGATAAAATTAAGATATTGTACGGCTTGAGACGCGTAAAAGAAGATTTGAGTATTGTTTCTGTCGAACCATCTAACACATCAACTAGCGTGTACATGCAGCGAATGCTTTTCAACAGACCCGTTTGTGGGGAACAGTTACTTGTGGAGATAGATCGCTCAGGTGTCATCAAGCGGATCGAGGGTACGCTACATACAGATTTGGAACAGAAACGACTAAGAAGACCCATGTATGCAGCGATAACGATTGAAGAGGCTAAACAGCTGGCGTTGTCGTTTGATCAATCTCTTAAGGAAAGTGATTTAATCAGTGCAGACTCATGCTACTTGCCTACTAGGGAAGGGATTCCTCTTGTACATAGGAGTTAGAGAGAAGACGTATCGTAAACTCATACTCATTAGAGACTTGTGTCTCACTAATTTCTACAATATCCTTATTCCACTCATAGGTTAATTTCATAATGTAATTCTCTTCCCTTAAATTAAGTATCGAACATAAATGTAAATATTGGCTAATAAGATGGAGAAAATCATGAGAGGGAAGCCGTATTTCATGAATGTAACAAATTTAATCGGATGACCTTCCTTAGCTGACAGCCCTGCTACGATTAAGTTGGCACTCGCCCCAATTAATGTGCCATTCCCACCTAGGCATGCACCTAGCGCAAGACTCCACCATAATGGTTCCAGGTTTTCTACACCCATATTACCCATTTCTTGAATCATTGGAATCATCGTCGCAACAAAAGGGATATTGTCTAGAAAGGCGGAAGCGATCGCACTGAGCCATAAAATTAACATCGATGTCGCGATTGGATTACCTCCTGTCAACTCAATAGCCTGCGCGGCTAGTTTTGAGATGACACCGGTCTCTACAAGACCCGATACAAGTACGAAGAGCCCAACGAAAAAGAAAATTGTGGTCCATTCCACTTTGGTAAAAGCGTTTTCCATGGCGTGTTCACCGGTTAGAAGAAGCARGATAAAKGCTCCTRTCAACGCGACGGTTGCTGATTCCAGATGAAGCATTTGATGTAGGAAGAAACCAACGATTGTAAGTCCCAATACGGAAACACTCTTGATGAGTAAAGTACGGTCGGTAATTACCTGTTTTTCATCCATTTGCATGATGCTCATCTTTAATTCTGGTGTGCTCTGTATCTGTTTGCGAAACATAAAGACGAATATGGGTAGCATGCAAGCCATGATAATGAATGCAATGGGAGCAAGGTTATTGATGAAAGCCATGAACGTTAACTCTTTAACCGCGCTTCCGATCATGATATTCGGYGGATCCCCGATTAATGTAGCTGTACCACCAATATTAGAAGCGAAAATTTGAGTTATAAGGAAAGGCACGGGATTCACCCTCAGCTGCCGAGTGATACTGAACGTAACGGGCACCATTAAGAGTACGGTCGTAACGTTGTCTAGAAAAGCCGAACCAACCGCAGTAATCATCACGAGTGATATCAGAATACGGACCGGATCGCCTTTCGCTTTTTTAGCAGAAGGTGCAAAGCTGATTCTTGATCCACAATGCCGAGGACAACCATGAGGACGCCGCCGAGCATAGCGACGATCGTACGATGAATTTTCTCAGCAATAATCATGCCGTATGTAACTAGAAAGATGCCGATTGCTAAAATTGCTTGCTGTTCCATAATTCCTCCTAAATGTTATTTGCGTTTTGACAATAAATATCCAATAAGGAGTGTACTTGACACTGTTATTGCTCCTGCACCAATAAACAAATTGTTTTGTCTTTGTTTATTATCATCGAAGGCTGCATAGATGATGAATCCAAATAACACACCCATCCATATGAGAAAAAGAGACGCGGTGACCAGAAATTTGATGAGTTCATTCATATATTCTCCTTTCTCATAGTAGTAAATCGAATTATTAGCTCATGTAGTCAATTTCATATCAAGTATAGCGTTTATTTAACAATAAGCGTTTATATTCTCGTTCAAACATTARTTGCATYTATAGCCCTTATGAGTCATTTCAAACTYTCAGCTTCCAAGTATACTKTAGACAGTTAATYTKAGCTGGASTGAAAGGGAGAGTCATGATTCATGAGTATTAGTRTTGAAATGGTAAATGGAGCGCAACAAACRACGAGAGCYAAGAGTTTATATGCAGCCATATGGAGATGGCATTTTTATGCTGGTATGATCTTTGCCCCTTTTTTGGTTATCTTGGCT
>NZ_JBFTQB010001044.1:0-2024 GCF_056398785.1 Paenibacillus sp. 01T422
TCACATGTCCATCATCCGTATATTCACAAGTAATTTCCACAAATCCGGAACCTTCTTTTTCCCGAATGCCGTGATAAATCACATTTTCCACAATTGGCTGCAAAATGATTTTCGGAATTACTTTGACCGCAAGGGCTGGATCGAAATCGAGTTGATAATGAAGTTTATCCCCATATCGCTCCTTTTGAATAAACAAATATTGAGCAACATGATTCATTTCATTTTCAATCGTCGTCATCTCACTTCCACCGCTTAACGATAATTGAAAGAATTTGGCCAATGCTTTGGTCGTGGATATGACACGTTCGCTTTCATTAAATTCGGCCATCCAGACAATCGTATCCAATGTGTTATATAAAAAGTGGGGATTAATCTGGCTATGCAGCACTTTTAGTTCATAGGTGTGCAGCGTTTTTTCCTTCGTTTCGATTTCCTCCAGTAATCTACGAACCTCAGAAACCATCAAATTGAAATGTTGCGCAAGTCCCTGCACTTCTGTCACTCCGGATTCAGGAACACTTACTTCCAATGTGCCAGTCCTCACCTTTTGCATCGCTTGCTCCAATCGATGAATCGGCCGCGTAATGCTTTTGGCAATGAGCAGTGACACTGTAATAATAAGGATCAACAGTCCTAAACCGACAATGGCAAAAGATCGCAGCATCTGGCCGCGAATTTGCAACAAACCATCCAGCGAACTAACGCCTACCAATGTCCAATCGGAGTTTGCTATTTGTGTTTTATGAATAAGGACATTTTGGGATTGATCGTAACCATTAGCTGACATGCTTATGTTTCTTAATTGCTCTTTCTTGGCGGGATCAACAAAAAAAGTCGGGTCTTTGTGATAAACAATGCCGCCATGGCTATTAATGATAAAAGACGAGCCCTTGCTCCCCAGATCCAAATCCTTCAAATAATCATCAATGACGTTGTATTCAATATCCAGAAGGATAACACCAAGGTTGCGATTGTTCTCATCCTTCACTTCCTGGCTCATTGAGATTACCCATTTGTCCTTATCCATCGAGAACTCCTGCATGCGGGCAGAAGAAAGAGCTGGTGTCTTGCCTTTAATGGCTTCTACATACCAAGCCTCTGTCATCATATCGGATGACCGCTTCATGTTCAGCTTCGTTTCATTTGACAGCATATAGCCATCTTTTCCGATGACCACAACAGACTTGATATAGGGATCAGACATCAGCACGGTTTGGATAAGCTGCATTTCGTCTTTCTCCCCTTCTTTCGTTGGCGAGGCTAGTGTCTTGATGGTCTGTGGATTATTAGCAAGCACATTGGATAATACCAGCAGTCGATCAATATACGATCCAACGAATGCACCGCTTTTTGAAATGGCCATTTGCGACGATTGAATGGAATCTTTCATGACTACTCTAGAAATGCCCACATACAGGGCAGTGCCGATAATTCCTATCGTTACGAGACTGATTAACATATAAACGAATGAAATGCGAGATTGCAGAGAGCGGGGAAATCCCTTCACGAGTTTTTAATCCTTTCCCTGTATTGCAGTGGGGAGATCCCGAACTTCTTTTTGAATGCAGCGCTAAAATAATTCGGGTTATCAAATCCTACTGCTGTCGAGATTTCATATATTTTCAAATCAGAGACAAGAAGCTGAAGCTTAGCACGTTCTAGTCTGACAGCGATCAAATAATCCTGAAACGAGACATTAAATAATCTTTTGAACAGGACACTCATATATCCCGTGCTGAACCCTTTCTGATCCGCTAGAATAGCCAATGAGAAATCAGGATTAGCTACATTCTCATCGATAATTTTGGCGATAGATGCTTTATTATCGGATTCATCTGTTGCTTGCAGCGTCGTTTTATAATCGCTTACAAGGCTTTGCAGTTCGGATTGCTGCTGCTCACTTTGAAGTTTACTCACTAACTTTTGCAGTACCTCATACACGTCTTCCTTGGAAACCGGCTTAAGCACATAATCATCAATGCCAATTTTCAAAGAAGTAACCGCGTATTCATAATAGTCATATC
>NZ_JBFTQB010001045.1:0-2020 GCF_056398785.1 Paenibacillus sp. 01T422
ATTATGGACTGAACCCTGAATATTTGCGTGTCGTAGCGCCGATTGTGGATATTTCGTGGATGGAAATGGGCTGGAAAGAACATCTGCGTCTTATTGCGCGATCTATTCATAGGAGCGATCGGGCAGAGAAGTGGTTGGCTGACTTTGAAAAAGAAGAACAGGCTGCTCGTTCACTCATCCAGCACCATGCAGTCGCGAAAGAAATTCTTACGATTCTCGTTATTAAACCGGGGAAACTGCTCGTTTATGGCGGGAGAAATGTCGGCTATGTGATGTATCAATCACTTGGACTGCAGCCTCCTGCAAGGATCGAGCAAGAGATGAGGAAGCTTGGGGATCAATTTCATTCCATTCCCATAGAGTTATCTGATCTAGATGAGTATGCAGGGTCTCGTTTGCTAGTGATTGTGTTTCCAGATGCTAATGGTTCCATCGCACATTCGGAAACGATTTTCAACTCTTCATATTGGAACAAGCTTGCTGCCGTTCAGCGGAATCATGTCCATCATCTAGATCGCGATGAGTGGATACCATATAATCCAGTGTCTATCCGTTTGCAGCTTCAACGGGCAATAGCCTTATTTACAAGCAACCAATAGTCCAAGTCCATTCCCGAACAAAAAGGCATGGTTAGGCTCTCCATGGATACTTATAATTATGAATACAACTGAGAATGATTTTCATGATCAGTGAAAGGGGATTAATCATTTATTTCTATATGTATCTAAAGGGAGAGAGTCATCTAATGAAAAAGTTTTTCATACTGTCCGTAATGATCTTTGTTATTCTGCTTAGTGCTTGCGGCAGCAAGCAAACTGCGACCGTCTCTGGATCGGGCACATTGACCTACCAATCCGAGGATGGTCCCGTGCAAGTACCGACGAATCCACAGCGTGTCGTGGTGTTAACCCGATTTTTGACAGGTAACGTTATGCTGCTCGGCGTGCCTCTAGTCGGTGTAGACGAGATGTCCAAAACCAACCCGAATTTCCAGGAGAAATTGAAAAACGTTGAAGTGGTAACGGACGAAAGCATTGAAAAAATCATTGAGCTTAACCCGGACCTCATTATTGGGCTGTCAGACATTAAAAATATCGATAAGTTCAAAAGCATTGCGCCTACAGTTACTTATACGTATGGGAAAGTGGACTATTTAACGCAGCAGCTGGAAATCGGCAAATTGTTGAATAAAGAGAAAGAAGCACAAGCTTGGGTGGAAGATTTCAAAGCACGTACCAAAAAAGCCGGAGAAGAAATCAAAGCGAAGATCGGCGCTAATGCGACAATCTCGGTTATCGAGACTTTCAATAAGCAGCTTTATGTATATGGGGATAACTTTGGCCGCGGTACCGAAATTCTCTATCAGGCGTTCGGACTCCCAATGCCACCAAAAGTTAAGGAGATGACTCAGAAAGAAGGTTTCTTTGCTCTCTCAACGGAAGTTCTAAAAGATTACTTAGGCGACTATATCATTTTCAGCAAAAATGCGGATGAAGATAATTCGTTCCAGAACACAGAAACGTACAAGAATATTCCCGCGGTTAAAAATGGACACGTATTCGAAGCCGATGCGAAGGCATTCTACTTCAATGATCCTCTAAGCATGGAATATCAACTTGCATTTTTCATGAAAAACTTTCTCGGCAAGTAAGGGACAAAAACTCAGGTCAAATTACCTGAGTTTTTTTGATTATGATATAGAGTATGCTAAGCTTTAGGCAAAGGCAAACAACACGTAGGCAATTAAATCCCAAAGGAGGGTGATCGTTGAACGAGAAGGATTGCATCATGCTGCAGTATCTTGCGGAGGAACAGAGTCTGACGAAAGCGGCGGAACGGCTGTACATCACGCAACCCGCGTTATCCTATCGGATTCAGCAGTTAGAGAAAGACTTCGGGGTTTCGATCATCGTGAAGTCCTCTAAGGGGACCAGGCTTACACCAGAAGGAAAATACCTGGTTACCTATGCGATGAAGACACTGATAGAATTGAATAAATTGAAGGATCACATTATTAGCT
>NZ_JBFTQB010001046.1:0-2018 GCF_056398785.1 Paenibacillus sp. 01T422
CCCTTGGTTCGGATCAACGTGACCAAAACGGTCATATTGCGATTTCTTCTGATCGTCGCTCAGCACATCATACGCATCTTTTGCTTCTTTGAATTTATCTTCCGCATCAGCAGCTTTGTTCACGTCAGGGTGATACTGACGCGCCATTTTACGGTAAGCCTTTTTGATGTCTTCTTGCGAAGCATCCTTGCCGACCCCAAGCACCTCATAATAATCACGTTTACTCATTGTTCCACTCCCATGTTCAAGACTACAAACGGAAAGTCAAAGCCACGGGGAACCCCCTTGGCTTTGACTCCTTCGTTTCTTCACATCCAGCATTACTATAGGATATGTTTATTTTTTTGGTTCGTCAACAACTTCGTAGTCTGCGTCAACAACATTTTCTCTGCCTTTAGGAGCTTCGCCTGCTCCTCCGCCTGCTGCACCGTCATCTGGACCTTGCCCCGCGGAAGCTTGCTCATACAGCTTCACAGAAAGCTGTTGGATCACTTCTGTAAGCTCAGCAGTTGCTGCTTTGATTGTTTCGAGATCGTTGCCAGCTAGAGCAGTTGTTACTTTCTCTTTGGCAGCATTTGCTTTATCGATCTCACCTTGGTCTACTTTGTCGCCAAGATCTTTGATGGTTTTGTCAACGGAATACACGAGTTGGTCGGCTTCGTTACGAGCTTCTACAAGCTCTTTGCGAGCGCGATCTTCCTCAGCGTGTGCTTCCGCATCTTTCACCATTTGTTCAACTTCCGAATCGCTCAAGCCGCTGGAAGAAGTGATTGTGATTTTTTGGCTTTTGCCAGTTCCTTTATCCAAAGCGGACACGTTCACGATACCATTGGCATCGATATCGAAGCTAACTTCGATTTGCGGAACGCCGCGTGGAGCCGGAGGAATATCACCAAGCATGAAACGGCCCAGTGTTTTGTTACCGCTAGCCATGGAGCGCTCACCTTGAAGCACGTGAATCTCAACGCTAGTTTGGTTATCTGCATAAGTGGAGTACACTTGTGATTTCGTTGTAGGGATCGTCGTATTACGATCGATCATTTTCGTGAACACGCCACCTGCTGTTTCGATACCAAGGGAAAGTGGTGTTACGTCAAGAAGAACAACGTCTTTAACTTCACCAGTCAAAACACCAGCTTGAACAGCTGCTCCTAGAGCAACAACTTCGTCCGGGTTAACGCCTTTGTGTGGCTCTTTACCTGTCAATTTCTTGATCGCTTCTACAACCGCAGGAATACGCGTGGATCCGCCGACAAGAACAACTTTGTCGATTTGGCTAGTGGAAAGACCGGAATCTTGTAAAGCTTGACGAGTTGGTCCAAGCGTTCTTTCTACCAAGTGTGCGGAAATCTCTTCGAATTTCGCGCGAGTAAGGTTTAACTCCAAATGCTGAGGCACGCCGTCAGCTACTGTAATGAACGGTAGGGAAACCGTTGTAGTTAGTACGCCGGAAAGCTCTTTTTTCGCTTTTTCAGCAGCATCTTTCAAACGTTGAACAGCAGCTTTATCTTTGCTAAGATCAATGCCTTGCTCTTTTTTGAATTCAGCTACGAGGTAGTCAATGATGACTTGGTCAAAATCATCTCCGCCTAGTTTGTTATCACCACTTGTTGCTTTAACTTCGAAGAAGCCATCGCCAAGTTCAAGGATGGACACGTCAAATGTACCGCCCCCAAGGTCATAAACAAGAATCGTTTGATCTTCTGTTTTCTCCAAACCGTAAGCAAGTGCTGCAGCAGTTGGCTCGTTGACGATACGAAGTACTTCAAGACCAGCAATTTTACCAGCATCTTTCGTTGCTTGACGTTGGCTGTCGTTGAAATAAGCTGGAACCGTGATAACAGCTTGTGTTACCGTTTGGCCCAGGTAAGCTTCTGCGTCAGCTTTCAGCTTTTGAAGAATAATAGCCGAAATTTCTTGTGGTGTGTAGTCTTTGCCATCGATGTTTTCTTTGTGGTTCGTACCAATGTGACGCTTGATGGAGCTAATTGTTTTGTCAGGGTTTGTGATCGCTTGAC
>NZ_JBFTQB010001047.1:0-2002 GCF_056398785.1 Paenibacillus sp. 01T422
CTGTATGATGAGTTGACGTTGTGGGAGCACATGGAATTCGCTGCTTCTGTTTATGAACTGGATCGAACCGTGTTTCTGGAGCGTGCGGATGATCTCTTGCACAGGTTTCGGCTGTTGGATGAGAAGCATCAATTACCAGGCAAATTCTCCAAAGGGATGCAGCAGAAAATCATGCTGATCCTGGGCTTTTTGAATAAACCAGACGTGTATATTGTGGATGAGCCCTTCATTGGATTAGATCCGAAGGCGATCAAGGATTTTATTGAGATGTTGGATGAGGAGCGTAAGCGGGGTGCTGGGATTTTGATGAGTACCCATGTTTTAGATACAGCAGAACGGATTTGCACCTCATTTGTGCTTCTGTCAGGCGGCAGATTGGTGGCTAATGGATCCCTGAAGGACATTCAAGAACAATGCGGCATGCCGGACGCGCCTTTATTCGACTGCTTCCATTCCTTACTATAGAGAGGGGGACCGTACTTTGAAAAATAGCTCTCAGCTTTTTGCACGGCGGGTTCGATCGGATTGGTTATTTCAGTATAAAGTGTTACGCATGGCGGTGGATTGGGTTATTGCGATCTATTTTGTCATTCCGCTGATTATTGTGGCTGGTTATCAATACTACTCTTGGTGGGCTACACAGCCTTCTTGGTTTAGCTTTATCACGCTGTTTTTGGTGGGCACGGTCTTTTATTTGTTCACTTGGTTCGGAACGATTCGGTATTTTGTTGAGGAAGGCGATCAGCTTTTCCTTCGGCAGAACCAGAGGTGGTTTCAGCATCTCATGCATCTCGGGCATCGCTACTCCATTGTGCTGCATGGGTTTACAACGCTTCTTTTGGTGCTCGTTTTTCTTCCTTTACTTGTTCAGACGTATGGTTTTCGTGCGCCCCAGATTATTTCCTTGTGGTTGATTACCTATCTGCTGAAAATTAATTTAGGCTTGCTTCGCCAACTGGTAACCCTTCGTATGCAGGGAATCCTCCATTGGATACTGCGGATCGTTGCTTTTGTAGGGCTGTTCTTCGTATTTCAAAAGCTGGATGCGGCGGTCAGTCAGAACGCGCTTTATATATGGGCTGTTCTGCTGCTTCTTCTCGTACTGGCTGTGTTTTTAAGCAAAATACGATTGCAAGAGAAAGGTGCCTTCTTCGCAGATATCGCCAGAGAGCGAGACTCGCGGATGCGGATTGTTTCTTTGATGTTAATTCGTGTTACGGAGCGGAAAAGAAAGCCGAAACGGAAGCGCCCTCTTTTATTCAAAAATTCGCAGCGCTTGTTTAAGGGGAAAGGCGCCGATAACGGAATCGCTGATTTATTAGTGAAATCCTTTTTTAGAAACGGGACACAGTGGAAGTATACGATACAGTTTACCGCTCTGATTAGTGCGGCAATGTTTATAATGCCGGGACCTTTAAAAATTGTGATCTGGATTGTTGCCGCATGCGCGTTGGTATTTTGGAGAAAATCATTTTGTAAAGGCGAACTAGCGACGCCGTTTTTAACCCTTTTTCCTATCCAGGATACAGCGAAACATCAAGCTCTCCAATTATCGACACCTATACTTGTGCTGCCTGCGCTGATTCTGATAAGCCTGTTCCTCGGTATCTCTTTCTTCACTTGGTGGGGACCCATATTGATGATCGGGGCTGCAATTCCTTTGGCTTATGGGACTTCTTCTGTTTTTACAAGCTGGTATTGAGTAGTGAGTGTACGCTATAGACGAAAAGAACAACGCGGTAGAATACTGCGTTGTTCTTTTTTTCGTAGGCTTGAATGTCTATTTAGAGGTTGTATTCCTTCTTGAACCATGGTATATTGCTAATCTGTCGTTCAAAGGCAGGTTAAATAGCACTCAGAAACATGTCGAAAAAAGAATTAAAAAAAATGCTTGCAAATCAAATTTCGACATGGTATATTACTTCTCGCTGCTCCGGTAACACGGCAGAGAGCGAAAGAAAATTGATCTTTGAAAACTGAACAACGAGTGAGTAAGCACAGT
>NZ_JBFTQB010001048.1:0-2900 GCF_056398785.1 Paenibacillus sp. 01T422
GAATGAGTACAGGGTATCGTATAGAACCGGCTATTACGAGCAGAGATGAATTGCAGCGTGCAATTGCCCGTCATTATGGCCTTCAGGATTCAATGAGCCAAATGATGACAGATATGCCGACGACTGAAGATATCAAGGAAACCGAAATTACGGACKAGGATTCTCCAATCGTAAGGTTGGTTAATCAAATGATACAGCAAGCGGTTCAGTTAAAAGTTTCCGATATTCACGTTGATCCAGGTGAGACGAATCTGGTTATTCGTTACCGAGTTGACGGTCATCTAAGAACTGAGCGTGTAATTCCGAAGCAAATGCAAGGTTTCATTACTGCACGTCTGAAAATTATGGCTAAACTGAACATCGCTGAACGTAGATTGCCTCAAGACGGTAGAATCAAAATGCAAGTCGATTATAAGCATGTAGATATCCGTGTTTCATCTCTTCCTACCATTCATGGTGAGAAAATAGTTTTGCGTATTCTAGACTTATCGACAGGTGTTAAGCCGATTGAGCAGTTAGGATTCGGGGAGCGTAACATGGGTGTTTTCCGTGAAATGATTGAACAGCCTTATGGAATTTTACTTATAACAGGTCCTACAGGCAGCGGAAAAACAACTACGCTTTATTCTGCACTTAGTCATTTGAATCAAGAGAATGCCAACATTATTACGATCGAGGATCCCGTAGAGTATCAATTAGAAGGGATTAATCAGGTGCATGTGAATCCTACTATTGGTCTCAGCTTCGCAGCTGGTCTGCGCTCCATTTTACGGCAGGATCCGAATATCGTCATGGTTGGTGAGATCAGGGACTCTGAGACAGCAGAAATTGCAATCCGTGCATCTTTAACGGGACATCTTGTACTGTCAACTCTACATACCAATGATTCCGTGAGTACGATTACTCGTTTCCGGGATATGGGTATAGAGCCGTATTTGATTGCTTCTTCACTAATTGGAGTTGTTGCACAAAGGCTTGTTCGTAGAATTTGTCATGAGTGCAAGGTGGTTTATACGCCTACGGAGCAAGAGCGGATCTTCATGAATAACAGAGGGATACAGGCCGAAAAGCTACACAAAGGCAATGGATGCGGCAACTGTAATCGTACTGGGTATCGCGGGAGGTTAGCCATCCACGAGATTCTCGTCGTGAACGATACGATGCGTCAGTTGATTAGCAACAAGGCATCTGTTCAGGAAATGCGCGATGCTGCACTGGAGCATGGACTCATTCAGCTCATGGATGATGGGATTCAGAAAGTTCGACAAGGTATTACTACACTGCAAGAAGTTATCAGAGAAACGGTTGCTTATTAACGAGAAAGGAGGTGTGGGAAATGTCAATTTCGTTAGAGCGGATCGTAAGTTTACTAAGAACTGCGCATGAGTCTAAGGCATCAGATTTACATCTTTCTGTAGGTTCGCCGCCAATTATTCGCGTCCACGGCACATTACAGCAAGTTGGTAACGAATCGCTGCAAGCTGACGACACTCGTTCCATGGCAGAAGCTCTTTTGAATGCTGACCAAATTGATCGATTCAATCAAGCTGGAGAGTTGGATTTTTCATATGAGCTTGAAGGATGTTCTCGGTACAGAATTAATGCCTATCGCCAAAGAGGGCGCGTAAGTGTTGCTATTCGTACGATTCCAACGAAGATTCCATCCCTAGAACAGCTTCAGCTGCCTAATGTGATAAACTCCCTAGCGTTGAAACCACAAGGACTTGTCTTAGTGACTGGGCCGACGGGAAGCGGCAAATCGTCCACATTGGCAGCTATGATCGATTACATTAATCGAACAGAGAAGAAACATATAGTAACGTTGGAAGATCCGATCGAGTTTCTTCATACTCACTCGTCATCCATTATTGACCAGAGGGAAGTAGGAAGTGACACGAAGTCTTTCTCGAATGGCTTAAGAGCAGCTTTGCGGCAAGATCCTGATGTTATTCTTGTTGGTGAAATGCGTGATCTTGAAACGATTTCAGCAGCGGTTACAGCTTCGGAGAAAATTCATCAGATCAAGAGCGTTATGCAAACCGGGCGCAGCCTAGGGATGCACACGCTCGACATGTCAATTAAGGAGCAGATGCAGCAAGGACTTATTGATCCAATCGCAGCAAGAGCTTATCTTGCTGAGGGTGGTGTGATGTAATGTCAGAGTATCTGTATGAAGTAAGAGGCAGCAGTGGTAAACAGCTTAAAGGTAAAATTTCTGCCACTGATAAATCGACTGCAGTTGAGGAGCTTCGAAAGAAAGGTTATATCGTTCTCTCTGTAAAAGAAGAGCAGTTTAAAGCCCTAAAAACGGAGATTTATATCGGTAATCCGGTAAAAACAATTCACTTTATTGTGTATTGCCGGCAGTTTGCGACTTTGATCAGGGCTGGGGTCAATATCGTGGAAGCTACGTCGATCTTGGCTTCACAAACAGAGAGCAAACCGCTTCGCAAGGCGCTAGTGCAGGTTGCTTCGAGTATTTCGAAAGGTGTTTCTTTCTCTAGCTCGATCTCGGAGCATAAAAAGATTTTCCCACCGATGTTTGTAAACATGGTTCGGGCTGGGGAAGAGACGGGTGACTTGGAAGGAACGTTGGAACGACTTGCAAAGTTTTTTGAGAAGGAGCATGTGACTCGGGAGAAGATTAAGTCGGCGATGACTTATCCGGCGACGGTAGGCGGTTTGTCTATTGTTGCTGTAATTTACCTTCTTAAGTCTGTTGTTCCTCAGTTCGTAACCACGTTCGAGTCTCTGCATGCGGAACTGCCTTTAATTACTAGAGTTGTACTGAAGTTAAGTTATAGTATTCAACATCAGTGGTTTTTATGGTTAGTTGTTTTGCTGGTATTGATTACTGCTTACCAAGTGGCAAAAAGGTTTGAAGCAGGCGCTTATGGGAT
>NZ_JBFTQB010001049.1:0-2000 GCF_056398785.1 Paenibacillus sp. 01T422
GACGGTACCTTCGGACCGGATCATACGATTACTCGTGCGGAATTTGCATCGATTCTCGTCAAAGCCTACAAGCTTCAAGAGAAGAGCGGCAAAGGTTTTGCTGACACGAACAATCACTGGGCTCGCAAAGCAATTGAAACAGCAGCAGCCTATGACATCATCTCCGGCTACAGCGACAGCTCTTTTGGACCGGATGATAAAATCACCCGCGAGCAAATGGCGGCGATGATCGTACGTGCAGCCAAGCTGCCTGCAGCAGCGGCAGGCAATACATTCACGGATCGCACAGCGATCTCCGAATGGGCACAAAGCGCCGTTGCTTCTGCATCGGCTAGCCATGTGATCGACGGCTATAGCGACGGTTCATTCAAGCCGCAAGCGAACGCTACGCGTGCTGAAGCCGTTACCGCGATCATGAAATCGATCAAAAAGTAATAGGCAAGCTGAATAAAGTCTCGGATCGCGAGCCTGAAGTTCCTTTATGGAGCGACAGGACGTGGTCCGGGACTTTTTTAGTCTAACGACATGAAAGTCCCTATTAAGAACCTTGCTAAATCAAGGTTTTTTTCTGTTTGAGGGATATTCTTGTCGTTTTTTTTCGACAAAAATATCCCTCAAAAACAAGTTGGCGACAAGAAAGTCACCCGAATATAAGCAATTTGAGTTTGAAATGAGGCCATACACACATTGTAGTAGGGAATGCTTAAGATAAACTGCTGAAAAAGCACGTAACAATAGCTTAGGACGACAAAGTGAGATAACTATCTTTTATTTATGAAAAAAGTTTCTAAGTTTAATATTCGTTAAAAATACTACCCCGTCGTTAGGCTAGTATGGGAGTCTCCGTTTCAATCGATGTCTTCTATGGTGAACAAACACTCAACTCTTCTCGGCGAAAAGAAGTGAAATGAATAGAATTGTCGTTAAGCAAGTTAAATAATGTAATATGTTGACTCCTGAGACTATTTGGCTGGGGGTTCTTAGTTCTTTCTGACTAGGACTTGCCCACTATTTTCCAAAGTTATGATATGATATGAAGGTAATTGGATTCGGAATTCAAGTCTATACAGGGAGGTTAAACTGATGGCAAACCGGACAGGAACCTATGTCGCTTTTGATGGTTTAGGAGAAACAGACCCTACAAAGTCTGACTTCAAATACTATGCCACACTTCAAGCATGGAGTACGAACAAAAATATCGAATTTTCGCTGACTAACAGTCACGAAAAAACGGATGCGGTACGTGATACAAGTAAACGGGCAACATTATATGCGCGCATTCAAGAGCGGCTGAGAGCATCAAAAAACATGTTCGTCGTCCTTACGAGTAAGACGCGTTATACCGGAAGTGTTTTATCCTATGAGATTGAGCAAGCAATAGACACTTACAAAATTCCGCTTATTATCGCCTATCCCGAATTTTCATCCATTCTGCATGTGGAGAGCCATAGTGATATTTGGCCAAAGGCACTTGCTGACCGTATAAATAGTACAGGTATAGAGGCAATCCATATCCCATTTGATAAAGATTGCATTTTGGGTGCTATCACGCGTTTTCATGTGAATGGTGAGCATCTTAGTAATGGGAAGAATCATTACAGCCGTGACGCGCAAATCAAATGGGGCCTGATCCGCTAAAGGAGAACATGTTAATGAAAGTTCCGTTTTTTGGTAAAAAGATACTGCATACTTTCTACGGCTTTCTAAGTGTAATAAGCGTTCTTACTTCCATTGTCTTTCTTTTTGTTGAAATAGATCCTAAATTGAAAGGCGTCATTGGTGGAGGGGCACTGGCATTGCTGGTTCTTGTTTACTTGGGAACCTGGATTCATGCTACTCTGCGCCGAAGCATCAAACTTACGATCAACACCTCAGAGATTGAGGTGAAGTTCGGAGATATATTTTCTGAGAAAGCTGATCTGAAGGTAGTTGCTTTTAATGAATATTTCGACACGCTGGTGGACGAGAAAGTCATTTCAAGCAATTCACTCAATGGAATA
>NZ_JBFTQB010001050.1:0-1991 GCF_056398785.1 Paenibacillus sp. 01T422
CACTCAGGACGCCTCCGTTATTGGAGCCCGTCCGAATTAAGCGACTGTATGGATGAAGAATTTCCCTGTAATCATTAAGACTTTCCAAATATTTCTTCCCATCCTGTTAGAGTTTCCTAAAATTCAAACATTATACGTTATAAGTTCAAATTTTATTCATCTTGGAGGAAAAAAAGACTTGACATTTTTGTTAACTAAAGACATGTGTCCCATCTTAATACTGACATTTTTTAATAATATCACATATGAAAAGTCAAGTCAAACTAATTTCCACGATTGTAAGTTACGAATTGTACTCGCAATGCATTCACGCTCTACTTTGTTGCCTTAAGTATTTTGTATCCCTTATCCTTGGATACCTCAATAACTTCACTGTAGAGAGACTCGAGTTTCTTCATCGCTGAGGGTGCACCTTGTTTCTTCTGAATAACAACCCAAATTGATCCCCCATCAACCAAACAATCATAGGCATCTGTGAAAATGCGATGTACAACTTCCTTGCCGGCACGAATCGGAGGATTAGTGAGCACAACATCAAAACGCTGCTCTTTCACCTGTTCCAAGAGATCGCTCTGTAGTATCGACACATTGACAATCCCATTGCGCCGCGCATTTTCAGTACTCAACTCAACGGCTCGTTCATTAATGTCGACCATTGTCACATGCCCTCTCGGACACATTGTCGCTGCCGCAAGGCCAATCGGGCCATAACCACAACCGACATCAAGCACCTTGGCATCCTCTTTCAGCTGCATCGTTTCAATCAAGTGCTTACTTCCATAATCCACACCTTTTTTCGAAAAGACGCCAGCATCCGTCAGGAATGTGTACTTTCTGCCACGCAGTTCCTCTTGCGCCACATTGACATCATGCTTAACCGTAGGACGCTGCGTATAATAATGCTCTGACACGTTAAGATTCCCTCCTCATTTTTACCAATAGGAAAATCAAATAACTGCGAGCGTTCCTAAGGCTTTCCTAAGGGTAAAAGCTTAGGTAAAAAAACCTCTTGAAGGCAAGCTTCAAGAGGTTTCCTGAAAAGAGATTACTTAACTTCTACAGATGCGCCAGCTTCAGTAAGCTTAGTTTTAACAGCTTCTGCTTCTTCTGCGCTAATTTTTTCTTTTACTGCTTTTGGAGCGCCGTCAACTAGGTCTTTCGCTTCTTTCAGGCCAAGACCTGTGATTTCGCGAACTACTTTAATTACGTTGATTTTGGAAGCACCAGCGCCAGTCAAGATAACATCAAACTCAGTTTGAGCTTCTTCAACTGCTACTGCTGCGCCACCGCCAGCTGCTACTGGAGCTGCTGCTGTTACGCCAAACTCTTCTTCGATTGCTTTAACCAGGTCGTTCAATTCCAAGATTGTCATGCCTTTGATTGCTTCTAGGATCGTTGCATTTGTGCTCATGGTTAAACCTCCATTATCATTAATAAATTAGTTTGTTGTTGTAAAACGTTTCGTAAACTGAAATTAAGCTTGACCTTCAGCTTCTTTTTTCTCAGCAACTGCTTTAACAGCAAGTGCAAAGTTACGAACTGGAGCTTGAAGAACGCTAAGCAACATGGAGAGAAGACCATCTCTGGATGGAAGTTCAGCAAGTGCTTTGATTTGATCGTATCCAACTACGCGGCCTTCGACCACGCCACCTTTTACGCTCAATTGATCATTCTTTTTCGCAAATTCAGTCAAAATTTTCGCCGGAGCAACTAGATCGTCTTTGCTGAAAGCAATAGCGGTTGGACCTGTTAGGTACTCATCCAATCCTAGTTCAGCATTTGCCGATGCGCGTCTAGCCAACGAGTTCTTGAGAACTACGAATTCAATACCAGCTTCGCGCAAAGTTTTACGTAGTTGTGTTACTTGAGCTACGTTCAAACCGCGGTAGTCAGCGATGATTGTAGAAGCACTAGCTTTGAACTTTTCAGTTACTTCAGCTACTGCCTGTTCTTTTGCTGCAAGAATTTTCGCGTTTGCCATAGTACACCTC
>NZ_JBFTQB010001051.1:0-1986 GCF_056398785.1 Paenibacillus sp. 01T422
ATCTCAAACAAAGAGTGATTTCGGATACGAAAACATGTATGGCTAAGCTTCGAGAATTAAATGGAGCTAAATCTATCGATTCTTATGCTTACCCGTTTGGCAGCTATGATGATTTTACGATTTCCTATCTCAATGAAGTCGGGGTTAAATATGCATTCACGACCAAAGCGGGGTTAACTTCCCTACAAACGGATCCGATGCAAATACCGCGTATAAATGCAGGTAGTCCTTATATTCGTCCTTATTCCATTAATAATTTAATTAATCAATCCAAAAGGCATCAACTACAACAGATCAAGTCTTAAGGCTTTAAAAAGACTAGGTAAACGTTTTCAAAAAAGTATTGACAGAATGAAACCGTATACATATAATAAAAGTACAGTATGGTTTCTCTCCACTCCTATCCGATAATCGCACCATAAGTGCAGCCGCCAATTTGGCGGTTTTTTTTTTTTGCTTATAGATACCATATTTTTCTGAAATTAATATATAATGGATAGGGTGGGTTGTTGCTTTCAACAGACAAGCTTGAATGTGAATTTTTTTCAACAATTTGTCGAATGGAGCAGGAATTTCGCAATTTATCGAGAAGCCTTTAATAAGTCATATTTTACATATTGATCCTTTCACATTTATTTTACAAATGAACGCAACTTTTCACTCTAACCGCAGTACAACATGTATGAGCAGTTGGAGTGGTACCCGGGAACCGTTAGGAGGGTCGCCACGTAATGACCGATTCCCAATTGATCAGAGAAATCAAGGATGGAAATGTTCAGCTATATAACGAGCTTATGCGTCGTTACGAGCGTAAAATCCTTGCATTCATCTTTCATATGCTCAAAAGTACACAAATGGAAGCTATTGCTGAAGATTTGTGTAACGAAACGTTTTATAAAGCGTATCGCAGTCTGCACTCCTTTCGAGAGATTGAAGCATCCTTTTCTACCTGGTTGTATACAATTGCACGGAATACAGTTTTGAGTGAGCTGCGCAAAAATAAAAGTGTGCAAGTTTCGTTAGAGCAGAGCGGATTGACACCACATGCTTCTTTTGATGCCATGCCGGAACAAGCCATGCTGCGAAACGAGAAAGTATCGATGGTTCGAGATGCGATTAACAGCTTGCCAGAGAAACAACGATCTGCTTTGATATTGAGAGAGTATGATCAGATGGATTATCAGGAAATCGCCAACATTTTAGGTCAAACAGTAAGCTCGGTGAAGTCCCTATTATTCAGGGCTAGAGCATCAGTCAAGCTACAGTTGGACCCTTACTTCAGTGAACCGATATTCGAAGAATCGAAGGGATGAAACAACGATGAAGTGTAGTGAGATCCAGGAATTATTTGGGGTGTATTGGGACTTGCCGAATGATGACCTGCGACGTACCGCGGTGGATGAGCATATTGCTACATGCGCCGAATGTGCAGAAGAATTTCAGATTTGGGAGGAAAGTACGATCCYCATACGTACTGCTGCAATCGACAGTGAGCTTCCAGATTATGAACCAATGGCCTCAGGCAAGGTCATGAGTCGAATTTATGAGGATGAATCATGGCGTATTCCGGTTTCCGAGCGCATGTATACGATCTCTTACAAGTTTCGCCGTAACCTTACGGCAGTCATTGCTTTTTGTTTAGCGTTATTCGTATTCAGCTTTTTATTCGCAGTTGTCTATGACGGTACGCCGAAGTCGTCGATAGCTGCTGCCGATAATACGTTATTTGATCTGCAAGCGCCGCAAGCCATGAAGCCGACAGGCTCTGAAACGATGAATGGACATAAGATGGTAGATGCCGTAGCAAGTCTAAACCCTAGCTTCATGGAGCCATTGCGATTCCATGTAGGGCCGATTCATTCGTATCCACATTATTTGCTTGTTGTTTCAATTTTGGGTTTAATTGCAACAATCATCATAATGAACTGGTTATCGCGAACCAAAGCCTAGTGCTCCGGAAGGGGCATTTTTCATTTTATTGACTGA